>JARRNI010000095.1:0-11825 GCA_037385125.1 Pseudolabrys sp. | reverse complement strand
CACCGGCTCTTGCGATCACGCCATGAACACCTCGATCCGTCGCATGCGGCCGGATCTCGCCGACGAGTTCACCCGTAGGCACGGCAAGACGCCGTCGGAGTTCTTCGGAACCTTCGAATTCACGCACAAGAAATCCGGTCGGCGCGTGCAGCAGGATATGTTCCCTTTCCACTCCTGGGCCTTCCAGGAAGGCCTGCTGCACGCCGAGAACATTGGCGGAGATATCGAGCTGATGCTCGGCAAGCGCTGCCTGATCGGTGCTTTCCCGTGGCGCTATGAGGGACTGGAAAGCTGCCCTTGTCGCATCGTCTGCTTCCTCGACGCCGGCGAAGACGTCGAAACCGTCGGCGAGGCGGCCAAGGCGATCTGGCGCAACTAGGCCGTCAGTCGCACGTCCGGCACATTGCCCTGCAGCGTCGCCTGGATCGCCTCCCGCAAGATCCCGTATTTGCTCTTCGGCCACTCCTTCACGTGGATATCGGCCAGGAGCTTGGCTGATCTGCCGAACACCACGATGCGGTCGCCGACCGCTATGGCTTCCTCAAGCTGATGCGTAATCAATATTGCGGTCGAGCCGCATTCGCGCGCGAGCTTGAGAAAAGTGTCGCGCAACTCCGCCGCCGTCACCTCGTCGAGATGGCCGAAGGCCTCGTCCGCCAGCAAAATATCGGGCTGCACCGCGAAGGCGCGCGCGATCGCCACGCGCTGGCGCATGCCGCCGGACAATTCGTGCGGATAGGCCTTGGTGAAATTGCCGAGGCCGAGCCGGTTGAGCCAGGTGAGCGCGCGCTCGCGCCGCTCGTCCTCCGGCAGGCCGATCAGCTCGAGCGGCAGCTTGGCGTTATCGAGCGCGGTGCGCCAGGGCAGCAGACGGTCCTGTTGGAACACGGTGGCAATCTTGCCGCGGAAGAAATCGAAGTCGTCGTGCGGGCTCTTGTCGCCGATGCGAAGGGTGCCTTCGGTCGGCGCCTCCAGCCCGATCATCAGGTCGAAGAATGTGGATTTGCCGCAGCCGGTCTGGCCGACGATTGCCACCACTTCGCGCGGTGCAATTGCCAGATCGAGCCGATCGATGGCGACCACCGACTGCCCCGAGGTCGCCTGCCGGAACACCTTGCGTAGGCCGCGCACACGAATCGGCGGCGGTCCGCTCTCCCGCGGCAAGGTCATACGCGCCACCGCAGCATACGCGCCTCCACCCGCGTCACCAGCGCTTCGAGCAGGAACAGAAGTGCCACCAGGATCACCGTCCAGGCGAACACGTCGGATACGGAGAACAATTCCTCTGCCACCGACAGCTGGTGGCCAATTCCGGTGACCGCACCGACCAGCTCGGCGATGGTGACCACGCGGATCGCCAGGCTGATATTGACCTTCCAGCTGGTGAACAATGTCGGTACGATCGCCGGCAGGATCAGGTTGCGGAAATATTGCAGCGTAGTCGGCCGGAACGACTGCATCATGCTGCGCAGTTCGCGCGGCACCCCGCGCATGGCGTCGAGCGAATCGACCAGGAAAACCGGTCCGCACACCACCACCAGCACGAAGCCGATGCGGAATTCCACGCCCGGAAACCATAAGACTGCGAACAGAATCCACGATATCACCGGCACCGCCATCAGGATGCGGATCATCGGATGCAGATAATTGTCGAGCGCCTCCGAGCGGTACATCGCCATGGCCAGCGAAACGCCGAGCACGAAGGACACGATCAGCGCGCCGATCACTCGCGCCAGCGTCACCACGATGTCGATCGGCGTGACGTGGGCGATGCTTTTGGCGATCGTCAGCAAGCTGGGGATCGCGAAGGGCGGGATCCCCAGATAAGGTGACAGATGCGACAGCGTCTCCCAGGCGACGGCGAAGACGAGCAGGGAGATGAGAGTCTGCCGCGGAAAAACGAAAACCGGGACAGACTCGCGATGCTCCTCCAAAGCCATGAGCGTTACGGGCTATAGAAGATCTTGTCGTCTGGCATCTTCTTGTAGAAGCCGGCCTTCACCGCCCGCTTCATCATGTCCTTGATCGACTTTTTGATGGCGGGGTCCCAGATTGGCTTGACGATGAATTGCAGGCGCCCGCTCTCGACCGCGGCGGTGAGGATGCCCGGCGGCAGCTTGGTGGTCTCCACCGCGATCTTGTCGCCAGCCGCCGTGTGGTTCTGGATCACGTCGGCGACGTCCTGCAGCGCGGCGATCATCATCTTGGGTGCGTTGGGATATTTCTTGATCAGGTCGGCGCGCATGGCCGGCACGATCTCCCAGCCGCTTTCGCCGGTGATCTCCTTCCAGCCTTTGGCGCCGTTGAAGATGACGTGCCAGTTCGGCCGCTGTTTGGTGATGATGCTGGCCAGCGGCTCGATCACTAGCGCGGCGTCGACGCGGCCGGCTTCAAGCTGGGCGCGCGCCACGGCGAAATTGGCGTTGACCACGGTGATGTCCTTGCCGAGGTCGATGCCCTTGGCGGCGCAGTAGATCTTGACCATTTGGTATTGGGAGCCGCCCATGTCGATGGCGAGTTGCTTGCCTTTGAGGTCGGCCAGTGACTTGATCTTCGGATCCTTGGCGAAGATCACCAGATCGCCGAGCGTGAAGCCCGAGCCAATGATGCGCACCGGCACGCCCTGCGCATAGAGCTTCTGGTAGACGGTCGGCCCGCCGATCACCACGTCGGTCTCGCCAGTGGCGAAGGCCGCGTAGAAGGCTGAAATCGACGGATAGGCGTGAATCTCTAGATTGAAGCCGTGCTTCGTGTCGAAGTGGTCGGTCTTCATGATGTTCCACACCAGCGGATTGAATACCGGCAGCGTGAGGCTGGAAACCTTGATGGTTGGCTTTTCTTGCGCCCGTGCCGGCTGGGCGAAGGCGCCGAAGGCGGCAAGCACTAAAGCCGCCGCTAATACGGCGAGGCTGCGTCGAGTGAGCTTGAACATTGTTCCTCCCCTGGTGATTTTTGCGAATTCGCGTTCCCCCGCTGTCGGCGGGCGCATTGGGCCGCTTTTGCGCGCAAACCGCAATCTCTATTCCTGCTTTTGTATTGGCAGGCGTAGCGCTCCAAGGTTGCAAACGCCGCGTGCCGTAGGGCCGGACTTTACTCGCCTTTCAATGGTGTGCAAATAATTGACTTCGGTTGGGAGAGGGCATGCCGCACATCAGCGCGCGCGACGGCGTCCGGCTCTATTACGAGGAAGCGGGCAGCGGCAGCCCGGTCGTCTTCGTGCACGAATATGCCGGCGATTGGCGCACCTGGGAGCCGCAGATGCGGCACTTTTCGCGCGGCCACCGCTGCGTCACCTTCAGCCAGCGCGGCTATCCGCCTTCCGACGTGCCGAGCGATCCGGCGCAATACGGTCAGGATATCGCCCGCGACGATGTCATCGCGCTGATGGACGCGCTTGCGATCGACAAGGCCCATGTGGTCGGCCATTCCATGGGCGCCTACACCGCACTCCATGTCGGCATCCATTATCCGCAACGTTGCCTCTCGGTGGTGGCGGCGGGCTGTGGCTGGGGCTCGACGCCGGATATAAATCAGCGCGAGGCGATGAAGGTGCTCGCCGCCGAAACCGGCAAGATGTTCCAAGAGGAGGGCATTGCAGAGGCCGCCGCGAAATACGCCGATGCCCCCATGCGGCAAGCGCAGAAGCACAAGGACCCGCGCGGCCACGCCGAATTCGCCCGCATGCTGGCCGAGCATTCCGCGCAAGGCCACGCGCAGACCATGTTCAACCTGCAGCTCAAGCGCCCAACGCTGTGGGAAATGGAAGACGCGCTCAAGCGTTTCTCGGTGCCGCTTCTGGTGATCGTCGGTGACGAGGACGAGCCTTGCATCGACGGCAGCGTGTTCTTGAAGCGCACCGTGCCGACCGCCGGGCTCTTGGTGATTCCGCGCTCCGGCCACAACATCTGCGCCGAGGAGCCGGCGCAATTCAATGCGGCGCTCGCCGAGCTGTTCGCAGCTTCGGAGGCCGGCCGCTGGCTGGCGCATAAACCATAGGGAATGGGGGAGCATTGCGATGGACTTGAAGCTTGAAGGAAAAACCGCTCTGGTAACCGGCGGCTCGGAAGGCATCGGCAAGGGCATCGCGCTGGCGTTTGCGATGGAAGGCGTCGACGTCGCCATCTGCGCGCGCCGCCCGGAGCCGCTGGAAGCAACCGCAGCCGAAATCGAAAAGCAGACCGGCCGCAAGATCGTCGCCATTCCCGCCGACCTGCGCAAGGACGCGGACGCGAAGAATTTCATCGAGCAGGGCCATAAGGCACTCGGCCGCGTCGACATCATGGTCAACAATGCGGGCTCCGCGGCCGGCGGCGTGATCGAGCATTTGAGCGAAGAGGATTGGGAGCTTGGGTTGCAGCTCAAGTTCCTGGGCTATGTGCGCTGCCTCCGTTACGTTCTGCCGATTATGGTCCGCCAAGGCGGCGGTCGTGTGGTCAATCTGATCGGCAATGACGGCGTTAAGCCGTCCTATTGGGAAATCTGCCCGGGTGCCGCCAATGCGGCGGGGCAAAACCTCACACTCTCGCTCGCCGGCCAATACGGCAAGAACAATATCAGCTTCGTGGCGGTGAACCCCGGGCCGGTGCGCACCGAGCGCTGGGCCGGGCTGGTCGATGCGATGGCGCGCGACATGAAGATTCCGCGCGAGGATGCCGACAAGCTGGCGCCCGCCTCGATCCCGCTCGGCCGCATCGCCGAAGTGGACGAGGTGGCCAACCTAGTCACCATGCTGGCCTCGCCGCTGATGCACATGGTCAACGGCACCATGATCGAGATCGACGGCGGCCAGGACAAGCCGCTGATGGATCGCTTCCGCGATCGTCCGCGAGGATGAACCAGCGAGCGTGCCGCCTGCTGCGCCATTGAGCTCGCTTGACAAGCTTGCGCGGACGGTCGGACTATTTGTTGACAAACGAGACCGCCAGCCGGAGGCGGCGAGACGTTGGAGGGCTAAGGCGCAGGTCAGCGCCTCGAAGGTGCGGACCAGCGGCCATATCGGGAGGTTCCAGTGATGAAAGCCAAGCGTCAGGTGCTTTATCTCGCGATCGCCGTCGTCTTCACCGCGGGGCTCGCTGCGCCGGTCTCGGCGCAACAGACCATAAAGATCGGTGAGCTCAATAGTTACAAGGCGTTTCCCGCCTTCCTCGATCCTTACAAAAAGGGGATGGAGCTCGCCCTCGACCAGATCAATGGCAATGGTGGCGTCAACGGCAAGAAACTGGAAGTGATTACGCGCGACGACGGCGCCAATCCCGGCGAAGCCGTGCGCGTGGCCGAAGAACTGGTCACCCGCGAGGGCGTGCATATCCTCGCCGGCTCGTTCCTCTCTAACATTGGCGTTGCGATCACCAATTTCGCCGGCAAGAAAAAGGTGTTTTACCTCGCAGGCGAGCCGCTCACCGACAAGATCGTCTGGCAGGACGGCAACAAATACACGTTCCGCCTGCGTCCCTCGACCTACATGCAGACGGCGATGCTTGTGCCCGAGGCGCTCGCGGCGCATAAGAAGCGCTGGGCGCTGGTCTACCCCAATTTCGAATACGGTCAGGCCGCCGCCGCCGACTTCAAGAATCTGATGAAGGACGCGCAGCCTGACGTCGAATTCGTCACCGAACAGGCAACGCCGCTCGGCAAGATCGACGCTGGCGCGGTTGCGCAGGCGATCGACGACGCCAAGCCCGACGGCATCTTCAACGTGCTGTTCGGCGGCGACCTCGCTAAGTTCGTACGCTCCGGTGAAACGCGCCACATCTTTAAAAACCGCACCGTCGTCAGCCTATTGACCGGCGAGCCTGAATATCTCGATCCGCTCGGCAACGAGGCACCGGTCGGCTGGATCGTCACCGGCTACCCCTGGAACAAGATCAAGACGCCCGAGTATCTCGGCTTCCTCAATGCTTATCAGACGAAATTCAAGACCTACCCGCGCATGGGCTCGGTGGTCGGCTATACGTTGATCAAGTCGCTCGCCGCCGGCCTCGCGGCGGCGAAATCGACCAATCCGGACAAGCTGGTGGCGGCATTCAAGGGGTTGCATGTCGCCAGCCCCTTCGGCCCGATCAAGTTCCGCGCCATCGACCATCAATCGACCATGGGCGCCTATGTCGGCAAGATCGCGCTGCAGAACGGCAAGGGCACTATGGTCGACTTCAAATATGTCGACGGCGCTTCCGTGCTGCCGCCCGATTCGGTGGTCAAGAAGTTGCGTCCGGCGAAAGACTGAGCTTTGCGAGTGAGGCTGGCGCTCTTAACCTCTGCTTGCGGGGAGAGGGCGGCGAGCGCGCCGAAGCGCGAAACCGGGCGAGCCGGGTGAGGGGCCTCGACGGTGCTACACTATCTCTGCGCCTCCTCTCTCGACTTCCTCGCTATCGCTTGGAGTCGACCTCTCCCCGCAAGCGGGGAGAGATGAAGGCGCCATGACGCTCGACGCCTTCATCTTCCAATCCCTCAACGGGCTATCTTCTGCCTCCGGCTTGTTCTTCATCGCGGCCGGGCTATCGCTGATCTTCGGCGTCACGCGCATTATCAATATCGCGCACGGCTCGCTTTACATGCTGGGGCTCTATATTGCCTATTCCTTCGCCACCGCGGTCGGCGGCGCGCTCGGCTTTTGGGGCGGCATCGTCGCCAGCGCCGTCATCGTCGGCGCGGTCGGCGGGGCAATCGAGATCGTGCTGCTGCGCCGCATCTATCACGCGCCCGAGCTGTTCCAATTGCTCGCCACTTTTGCGCTGGTGCTGATTATCAACGACGCCACACTCTATGTGTGGGGCCCCGAAGACCTTTTAGGCCCGCGTGCGCCGTTCTTGAGCGGCGCAGTGGAAATCCTCGGCCGCCATATGCCAAGCTACGACCTCTTCCTCGCCATCCTCGCCCCGGTCGTGCTCCTCCTCCTCCATCTTGCGCTTACGCGCAGCCGCTTCGGCCGGCTCGTGCGCGCGGCCACGCAGGACCGCGAGATGGTCAGCGCGCTCGGCGTCAACCAAGCTTTACTGTTCACCGCCGCTTTTGCATGCGGCTCGCTACTTGCCGGCTTCGGCGGCGCGCTGCAGGTCGCGCGCGAGCCGGCCGATCTCGGCATCGACCTGACTGCCATCAGCGACGCCTTCGTCGTGGTGGTGGTTGGCGGAATGGGCTCCATTCCCGGCGCTTATATCGCCGCGGTGCTCATCGCCGAGGTCAAAGCGCTCTGTATCGCCATCGGCGTCGTGCATCTCGGCTTCACCACGCTCAACTTCTCCAAGCTCACGCTGGTCGCTGAATTCCTCGTCATGGCGGCGGTGCTGATCGTGCGGCCCTACGGGCTACTCGGTCGCCCGCAAGCAGTCCTGCGGCCGATATCCGAGCCGGAAGATCCGATTCAGCCGGCGACGCTGCTGATGAAGGCGCTTGCGGCCCTCGTGTTCTTAGGCGCCGCCTTGCTGCCGCTTTTGGCGCAGAGTGCGCCTTATCTGCTGATTCTCGGTATCGACGTGCTCATCGCGGTGCTGTTTGCCACTTCGCTGCATTTCATCATGGGGCCCGGCGGGATGCATTCCTTTGGGCATGCCGCGTATTTCGGGCTTGGCGCATATGGCGCCGCCCTGCTGGTGAAATGGCTTGGCGTTCCTATGGGGCTTGCGCTGGTGGCCGCCCCTTTTGTTGCTTTTGCCGGCGCCCTGCTGTTCGGCTGGTTCTCGGTCAGGCTGTCCGGCGTCTATCTCGCCATGCTGACCCTGGCGTTTGCGCAAATCGTCTGGGCCGCGGCGTATCAGTGGGAAGGTTTGACCGGCGGCTCCAACGGCGTGATCGGGGTGTGGCCGCCGCCGCCGTTCGACAAGTCCTGGGTCTATTACCTGCTCACGCTGGCGCTCACAGTCGTCGCCGTGCTGCTGCTGCGCCGCTTTCTGTTCGCGCCCTTCGGCTATGCCATGCGCGCCGGCCGTGATCAGCCTTTGCGGGCCGAAGCCATCGGCATCGACGTGAAGCGCGTGCACTGGCTGGGCTTCGCCGTCGCCGGCTGCGTCTGCGGCGTGGCCGGCGGGTTATTCGCGTTCGCCAAGGGCTCGATCTCGCCGGAAACCATCCATGTGCAGCATTCGATCGACGGGCTGGTCATGGTGCTGCTCGGCGGCCTGCAGACGCTGAGCGGTCCGATCGTCGGCGCGGCCGTGTTCACCACCCTGCAGGACATGGTGATGCGCGACACGCAGTATTGGCGTGCGCTGTTGGGCGGCATCATCCTGCTGTTGGTGCTGGTGTTTCCGGGCGGCATCGCCGGCGCTTTCGCGCGGCTCCTGGCGCGCAAACGGGGGGAAGCGTCATGAGTGTGCTCGCCGTCCGCTCGCTATCAAAGGCCTTTGGCGGAGTGCTCGCTGTGAATGACGTCAGCTTCGAGATCGCCTCTGGCGAATTTCTCGCCATGATCGGCCCGAACGGCGCCGGCAAATCCACCTGCTTCAACATGATCAATGGTCAGCTTGCGCCCGATTCTGGCCAGATCCTGTTCGAAGGCAAGAATATCGCGGATATGCTCTCGCGCGAGGTGTGGCGGCTGGGCGTCGGTCGCACCTTTCAGGTGGCCGCCACCTTCGGCTCAATGACGGTCGTCGAGAATGTACAGATGGCGCTGATCTCCAACGCCGGGGAAACCTACCAGCTCTGGCATCGGGCCGCATCTCTGCACCGCGAGCGCGCGCTCGAGCTGCTCGATCGGGTCGGGATGCGCGAACAGGCCGACCGGCCGAGCCGTGCGCTCGCCTATGGCGACGTCAAGCGCGTCGAGCTCGCTATCGCGCTCGCTAACGATCCGCGCCTCTTGCTGATGGACGAGCCGACCGCAGGCATGGCTCCGAGCGAGCGTGACGAGATGATCGCGCTGGTCAAGAAGCTGGTGGTCGAGCGCGGCATTTCGGTGCTATTCACCGAGCATTCGATGGACGTAGTGTTCGCCTACGCCGACCGCATCATCGTGCTTGCACGGGGAGAACTGATCGCTGATGGCACTGCTATCAGCATTCGCGACAACGCCCAGGTGCGGGAGGTCTATTTGGGCACCGGCAAGACGTTCACCGCGCGAACTGCAATATGAGCAGCGAGGTCATGCTAGCCGTAGAGTCGCTGAGCGCCTGGTACGGCGCCGCGCGCATTCTCTACGATCTGAATTTTACGGTTCGCCGCGGCGAAGTAGTGGCGCTGATGGGGCGCAATGGCGCCGGCAAGTCGACTACCATCAAGGCGATCATGGGCCTTGTTGCCCAGCGCCGCGGAAAGGTACGCTTCAATAGCGAAGACATCTCCCGCCTGCGATCGTATGAAATTGCCCGCCGCGGGCTCGGCTACGTGCCGGAGGACCGACGCATCTTTGTCGACCTCACCGTCATGGAGAATCTCGATGTCGGCCGCCAGCCCGCGCGCCATTTCGCCGGCGGCCGCCGGGCGCCATCCTGGACGCCGGAAAAGCTGTTCACCTTGTTCCCCAACCTCGCCGAAATGCCGCATCGCCTGGGTGGGCGGATGAGCGGCGGCGAACAGCAGATGCTTACTGTGGCTTTCCGACCGGGTTTACATGCTCGAGAAGGGCCAGTTGCGCTGGACAGGAAGCATGCAGCAGTTGTTAGACAGTCAGGACGTGCAACGAGCCCTTTTGGCGTTATAGCGAAGAACGTCCATAGGGCATTCAAGCGGCAAACCCTCGGCTTCCCCGACAACGAACCGTAGTGGCTTATCCAGAGCTTCGTCCCGACGGAGTACGGCAGCGATCGCGGCGGGATCTGCATCGAGCTCTGTTACGATCGCGCCACGCCTAGATGCCAGCTTGGTCAAGGCAGACGCCAATCTGATCGACGCGGATGTGGCGGAGCTGCTCTTCACTTCGGAAAGCAATCGCTTCGGCTTACGGGAGATAAGCGCGCAACGCGCGGAACAAGTCCGAGACCTCCTTCTCCCGCTCCCTATTTAGTTTGCACCGCTGTTGGCGTTCTAGGTACTCTTTCCACCTGTCCCTATCGCAAATTCCATCCGGTTGGCATGAGACGCAGAATCGGATGATCCTCTGCGGGATGTTGGATCTCTGCAGACTAATTTTTGGGATTGTCATCGATCTATTCCGGCCGCGCGCGGCGATGGAGGCCGAGATCCTCGTGTTGCGGCAGCAGATCATCGTGCTGCGACGGGGCAGGCCCGGTCGAGTGCCATTGTTAGCCGTCGACAGGATGGTTCTGGGCTGGGTTTGCCAGCTGTTTCCAAAGAGCCGTGAAGCGCTTGCCATCGTTCGGCCTGATACCGTGGTTCGGTGGCATCGCGCAGGTTTCCGCCATTACTGGCGCTGGAAGTCGAGGCCTCGGTGGGGCCGCCCCGGAGTGCCGGCTGAGATCCGGCAGTTGATCCGGGAGATGAGCCTTGCCAACCCATTGTGGTGCGCGCCGCGCATACACGGCGAACTGGTCAAGCTCGGCATCGACATTGGCCAGACCAGCGTCGCCAAGTATATGGCGCGAAGGAGAAGGCCGCCGTCGCAGGGCTGGAGGACCTTTCTGCACAATCATGCGGATGGTATCGCCGCGATGGACCTGTTTGTTGTTCCGACCCTGTCCTTTCGACTGCTGTATGGGTTGTTGATCATGGGCCACGGCCGGCGGCAAATCCTGTGGTTCGGCGTGACAGCTCACCCAACCTCGGAATGGATTGCCAACCAGCTGACGGCCGCCTGCGGCTGGGAGCAAGTTCCGCGCTATCTGATCCATGATCGGGATGCTTGTTTTGGCAGTATCTTCATCCGCCGGGTTCTCTCGCTTGGCATTCGCGATCATCCCACATCTGCACGTTCGCCATGGCAGAACGGCTATGCGGAGCGCCTGATCGGTTCGATCCGTCGGGAATGCCTGGACCATGTCGTGGTGACAGGCGAGCAGCACCTTCGTCACATCCTGGCGTGCTACACGGAGTATTATAATGCGGTGCGCACGCACCTGTCGTTAGGGAAGGATGCGCCGAATGGAAGGGCCATTCAGCGCCACGGGCGTATCGAGATGCGACCTATCCTCGGCGGACTCCACCATCAGTACGTGCGGATCTAATTTGCGGTAGGGACAGGTGATTTGCACCTTCGGAATTTTGCACATGCCGCAACCCCAAGAGGCAATGGCGGAAGCGTTCCGTGTCCTCAAACCCGGGGGCCGCTATGCGTTTACCGTTTGGGCCTCTCCCGACAAGAATGAGTTTTTTCAAATCGTATTGCCGACAATCCAAGCCCACGGAGATATGACCGTCCCTCTGCCGGAAGCGCCGCCAGTTTTTCTTTACAGCGACTATAACACCTGTCGTCAGACGCTGACTAACGTGGGTTTTATTAATATTGATGTTGTCGAGCTTCCGCTCGTTTTCAAGGCGGGTTCACCGCAGCGCGTTCTCGACCTGCTTCGTCACGGCACAGTGCGGACCGCTGCGCTCGTAGACCTTCAAACACAGAACGTCCAAATGCAAATCAATGCGCAAATCCTGACCGCAATGGAAGCACGTCAAGCGCAATCAGGGCTTGATCTCGCCTTTCCTGCGGTAATGGCCTCAGGGCAAAAGCCACTAAGCTGAGAGAGTTTGTCGTCGAGAAGCAGCCCGGCACAACCTCCTCCAAGGTTGACGAGCCGGACCCAAGAATTGTGGGTCTCATGTGATCCAGTGTTGTTTGTCGATTAAGCAAACTCACTTTAAAGGTCGTCTTGTGGCCTAGTAAGGAGGGGCGCATGGCTGCGATGATTTCATTTCGGTCGATAGTCGATCCGTCAGATTGTGATTTTCTCGGTCATATGAATGTCTCGCGATATTTCGCCGCCTGTCCGCTTTGGGGC
>JARRNI010000094.1:0-12719 GCA_037385125.1 Pseudolabrys sp. | reverse complement strand
CGCGGGCCGCTGAGCGCGTGCAGCCAGTCGCGCGCGGCGCTGAAGCGCCGCTGCGCCAGGTCTCTGGCGCGTGGGTCGGCGTCCTTCGCGCAGGCGGCGCGCAGTGCGGGCAGCGCGCATGCGCCGCCGCCTGCCGCAGCCGCGCCTCGCCGCTCTGCCGCGCGATGTCGGAGATAAGCCGCGTCGCCTCGACGTGGTCGAAGCGCGCCGCTGACCACAGCCGGTCGGCCGCGGCTTTCCAGTCCTTCAGCTGCGCATCCATCGACGACCCGAAAGCTGCGAACCGGAGCCAACGCGGCATCGCGCGTCCGCGTTTCGGATCGTTTAAACTCGAATTGAATCTGGCGGAAGGCGGAAACGCGAGGCTCGTGCCACCATCGGCCGGGCGCATGCTATGCTCGCGCGGCATCGTTTGGGGAGGAGGCACAATGCCCGGGCTGCTTTACGGCCACGTCGCCGCCGTCACCGGCGCGGGCTCCGGTATCGGCCGTGCCATCGCGCAGGGCTTCGCCCGCGAGGGCGCGGCCGTCGCTGCGCTCGACAAGAACGGCGAGGCCGCGGCCAGGACCGCGGCGCAAATCAAGGACGCGGGCGGTGAGGCCTTCGCCTTCACCCTCGACGTCACCGACGCGCAAGCCTGCCGCGCCGTGGCGGACGCGGTGGTGGACGCGGCCGGCCGGGTCTCGGTGCTGGTCAACAATGCCGGCATCACGCGGCGCAACGCTTTCACCGCCGACCCGGAAGCCGTGGCCGCGGACTGGCGGGAGGTGCTGGACGTCAATCTCAACGGCATGTTCAACGTCACGCAGGCGTTCCTTGCGCCCTTGCGCGCCGCCAAGGGACGCATCGTCAACCTCGCCTCCATCCAGTCTTTCGTGCATCTGCGCACGCCGTCGTCGGCGGCCTACACCGCGTCGAAGCACGGTGTGCTCGGCTTCACCCGCGCGCTGGCCGCCGAACTGGGCAAAGAGGGGGTGCGCGTCAACGCGATCGGCCCCGGCTTCATTCGAGACCGCGATCAACGCCGCCGTGCGCGCCAACAATCCGGCGCTGGTCAAAACCTTCCTCGACCACACGCCGCTCGGCCGCGCCGGCCAGCCGGAAGACATCGTAGGTCCGGCAATCTTCCTGGCGTCGGATCTGTCGGCTTACGTCACCGGCTCGATCATCATGGCCGACGGCGGCTACCGCACGGTGTGAGCGGGCGGCTTCGCCTTTTGCGTTGGAGCCCCCGGTCGGGATTATAATGTTGATTGCAGGGAACCGGCGACCGCCGCCCGCCCGCGCGCAGCGGAAATCCATGACACGCCAAAGGAGGAACGCATGATCCGCCGCAGCCTCATGCTTTGCGCCGCCGCCGCGCTGATTGCGGCTGGCAGCACACTGACCGCCAGCCGGGCGCACGCCTATTACCGGTGATCAAATGGCCGGGCACCAATTTCTGCCAGATGTGGGACTACGGCTATCCGACCCGCCCGTGCCCTATAACTACCGGGTGCTGACGCGCCGGCTGCCGAGCTTTGGGGCCGCGGTCGCGGTCAAGAACCGCTATTTCCACCGCTGGGGCTGCTCGCTCTGGGGCAGCGCGGTCCGCAGGCCGCATCAGTTCACGAAAACATGATGCGGCCTTGGATCGGCGCGCGGGCGGGTCCGCGCTAAGCTTGCGCGCATGTCGCAGCCCATGTCACGGCTCGCCCGCCTCATCTCGCTTGCGCTCACCGCCGTCCTCGCCGCGCCGGCCTTCGCCGCGACGCCAGCCCCGGTCACGTTCACCGCCGCCGATCACGTCAAGGTCTTCGCCACCTATTACGGCACCGGCGAGAGGTCGAGGCCGATCGTGCTGCTGTTCCACCAGGCCGGCGCCAACGGCGCGGAATACGCGACCATCGCGCCGCGGCTTAACGCGCTCGGCTTCAACGCGCTCGCCGTCGACCAGCGCTCGGGCGGCAACCTGTTCGGCCGCGCCAACAAGACGGTCAAGACGCTCGGCCACAGCACCGGCTACCGTGCCGCCCTGCCCGACCTGCAAGCCGCGCTCGATTGGGCGCGCAACCGTGACAGCGGCAAGATCGTGGTGTGCGGCTCCAGCTATTCGGCTGCGCTGGTCTTCCTGCTGGCGGCGGACAATCCGGGCAAGATCGCCGGCCTGATGGCGTTCTCGCCCGGCGAATATCTGGGCGCGCGCCATGCCGTGCGCGATGCGGCGGCCAAGCTGAACAACGTCGCGGTGTTCGTTACTTCCGCCAGCCGGCGCGGCGAGATCGCCGCTGCCCACACCATCGTCGATGCCGTGCCGGGCGAGGACAAGACGCAATTCGTGCCGAAGCACGCGCCGCACGGTGCATCTGCCCTGCGCGCCGACCGCAATCCCGCCGGCTCCAAGCAGGTGTGGGCGGCGGTCGAGCGCTTTCTCGCCGGCTTGCGCTAAAACGTGATCCGTTTGGATTTAATCACGATGCTTTCATGACATGTTGTTTGCGCATGATCTTATCCGAAAACCGGTTCCCACTTTTCGGGATCATGCGCTAGCAACCGTTACAGATCTTCGGCAACGGACCGAGCGGATCGGGCGCAGCGGGCGAGCCTTCATAGTTGCGCAGTTGCGGCGGCAGACTTTTCTGGGTCGGCTGCCGGTGGCCAACCGGTGCGTCGGGTGTTGTGCCCATGCCGCTGGTCGCCGGTGGTTGGCGTTTTGCGGGCGGCACGGTTGGCGGTGACGTACCACCACCTTGCGCCATGGCGAGGGTCGCGAAACTTGTGAAGAGGGCGGCGATGAGCATAACGCGCATGACGGTAACCCTTGGCGGCACCCTCCGCGTACTTCCCGAATGTTGACAACCCGCGCCACCACTGGCGGTTCCTTTGGGCTTTGCCTCATCCCTCCTCGGTTAGGCACTGCATGAGAAATCACTGATCGAGGTGACCGAGTGTGGGTGCTATGCGTAGGAGCGGTGGCCCTACCGCTTGTACAGCCCCATGATGCTTGCCTTCGCCAGGGTGGCGAAATGCAGGTTGAAACCCACCACTGCCGCGGAAGTGTCGGCCTCGACCGGCAGCTTGTCGGCCGAGACCGCGAACACCGTGAACAGATAGCGGTGCGGATGGTCGCCCGGCGGCGGGCAGGGGCCGCCGTAACCCGGCTTGCCGAAATCGGTACGCGTCTGCAGCGCGCCTGCCGGCAGCTTGCCTCCCGCGCTGCCGGCGCCAACGGCAAGTTCGGTGATGTCGGCCGGTATGTTGACTACCAGCCAATGCCAGAAGCCCGAGCCGGTCGGCGCGTCGGGATCGTAACAAGTGACGGCGAAGCTTTTGGTGCCTTCCGGCGCGCCCGACCATTTCAGATGCGGCGACTTGTTGCCGCCGGCGCAGCCGAAGCCGTAGTCCTGCGACAGGATGAAATCCTGGCCGAGATAATCCCCGTCCTTGAAACTGTTGCTGGTGACCGTGAACGCCATCAATCGTCTCCTTCGCAAACGCTACTTCCGCCGCCCCTCTTTATATAATCCCCAGACCGCGATCAGTGCCGTGACGGTCGCCAACAAAAACAGGGCCGACAGCGCCGGCCCCTCGACCGCCCAATGCATTAGGCGGGCGAAATCGTACAGCACATAAGCCGCGAAGGTGAAGGCGAGGCCATAGAGATAGGGCCGCCCTTGCGCCGCCGCCAAGACGGCAATAACGGCGACCGCGACTTCCAGGACGATCGAGGCGACGAGCATGGCAGGCAGAGGCTAGCGCTTTCAGCGCGCGCGGCAATGGCAATTTTCCGGCGGCGCGCCCCAGTGACGAATTTCGTTTCGCTCGGCGCCTGCTCCGGGCTACAAGCGGGCCAATGGCTACCGCTCGAACCCGCTCCTATCGCCGCACCGCCATCATTACCGGCCTGATCGTCGCCGCCCTCGCGCTCGACGCCGCGGCCGGCTTCAATTTCCTGGCAGCGACCGGTTGCATCAGCATGGTTCTCATGGAGCTCATCGCCATGACCGCCGTTCCGGTGCTGGCGGTGGGCGGCGCGGCAGTGTGGATATTCTCGGGCTTCAAGAACCAGCAGGCGCTGACGCTCGCGGGCGCCGCGCTGGCGCTCGGCCTCGCGACCTATCTCATCAATCACGCCGCCGCATACGTCGGCTTCGTGTGTTTGGATTAGGGCCTCACTGCTTCGGCCCGACGCCTTCCAGCATGCCGCCGATGAAGCCGGCCGCACGGCGGAACGCTTGATCGGTATCGCCGCGGAAGGTGAAAGTGCGGCTGAGCAGCACCTTGTCCTGCTTGAGGTCGAGCACCTGCACCTCGCCCCACTGGATCAGCGTGCTCATCTTGTGGATGCCGCCATAGACCAGCAGGCGCGCGTCGGTCTTGCGCGCCGCCGCCAGCAGGCCCTTGGGCCCCAGGCTGGTCGTGGAGCAGCGCGGCTTGCCGCAATCGAGCGGAACGAGCCGATAGCCGCGCTGCGCCGGCAGCTTCTTGCGCAGCAATTGATCGAACTCGCGCATGCGCGCCGCGTGCTGCGCCGTCTGATCCTTGGGCTCGCCGGAGGTGTCGCGATAGTCGAAATCGGCCACCGCCGTTTTGACCGTGCCGGACGCGTCGGCACGCGCGCGATGCACGGCGAGCGGCAAGATAAACAGAGCCAGCAGCAGCGTTACGCCGAGCGGAAGCCAAATGCATTTTTTCTCATCGTTTCCTCACCGCCAGTTTTATGTCGGAATTGTAAAATAGGTTGAGCGCCAGCGAAACCCATCACACTTTATCGCGCCTCACCCAGCAGCACGAAAGCCACTTTCTTGCCCTTGCCGTCCACGGCCAGCGCAAAGCCCAACGCCGTGAAACGTTTGGCGGTCAGCGGCCGCTGAGGCCGAGAGCGGTGAAGGCAACCAACAAGACTATGCGATGCAGTTTCATGCTGGCTTCTCTTACCTCCCCGGCACCACCCTGGTTTCCTTGTCCGGCTTGGGCGCATAAAACCGCGTCAGCAGCCTGGCCGCGATGCCGTACAGCAACACCGAGGCAAGCATGATCATGCTGCCGTAGACCCAGGGCGCGGTATGGCCGGTCTCGCACATGGCCAGCAGCACGTAGAACAGCCCGCTGATGCCCACCGGCCCGAACCAGCCGGCGATCCAGCGGTCGCGCGTGTCGGTAAGTGACGGCATGAAGCGCGCCAGTACGAGCCACACAGGCAACCGCCCAACCGCCGCAGCACGATCGCCACCAGCGGATAGGCTAAGGCCAGCCAGCCGAGATTGCTCCAGGCGCCCCAGGGCAGCGCCACGCCAAGTAACACCAGCACCGGCAGCTCGAAGAAGCCCTTCACCGCCTCCTCGAAGCACTCGCTTGCCTCGGTGCACTGCTCGTCGGTGCGCGCGGCGAACGCCACGGCCGCGGCGAACACGCCGAGCAGCCCGTCGCCGCCGATCAGCCCGATCGCCGCAACCGTGAATAGCGCCAGCGAGACATTGACCGTCACGATGGAGGCGCGCTCGGCAAACAGCGTGCCCTGCACCGCGCGGTAAAGCCAGGCCGCCAGATAGGCGAAAACGGCGCCGAGAAAGACGCTCGCCGTCAGGTCGACCAGCACGCCGCGCCAAGCCCAGGCCGACAGCGCCGCGTCGGTGCCGCGCTGCGTCAGGAAGGAGACCGGCGCTCGTCGGGGCCATCATGACGCTGATTGCCACAGTGAAGCCGGTGCACAATTTCCTCGCGAACCTGTTCGCCAGGCTGTTTGGACGCCCGAACCCGGTATCCGACCCAACGCCCTGACCCATTGGCGCCGCGTGACGCTTCGGTGCGGACCCCACGGTTCAACCCGCGCCGCCAAGTTTGCTGTCGAAAGTTCCCTCATCAAGTTCCCTGCAACCGGAATCCGCAGTAACACGTTCGGCAAGCAGACCGGCGAGACCTCGAAAGGGGGAAACCCATGCCCGAAATCATCTACGAGATCGTCGAGCACGACGGCGGTTGGGCCTATAAGGCCAATGGCGTCTATTCGGAAAGCTTCCCCAGCCATGCGGCGGCACTGCAAGCGGCGGAAGCCGCCGCCGCCGAGCAGCGCGTGCCCGGCACCACCCAGATCATCCAGTACGAGGACGAGAACGGCCGCTGGCACACCGAGACCGCCCGCGGCAGCGACCGACCGGCGACCGCGGTAAGGGACAAGGACTGACCCACTTGTCCCGGACGCCGCACAAACGCACGCGAGGCGACGCCGATCCGGGACGGCTCCACGTGCCGCCCTTGCAGAGCTCCGCGCCCGACGGGCCGCCGCTGCCTTGGACGGCGTGCTACGATGCGCCCGGCACGGACGGGAGCGCGTCGATGAAACCTAGCGGAGCGGCTACCATCGGCGGCCTGCTCGCCTTCAACGGTGGGCTAGTCGACGCCGCCGGCTTCCTCGGCCTGCACGGCCTGTTCACCGCCCACATCACCGGCAACCTGGCCACGCTGTGCGCGGCCATCGTGCTCGGCAGCCACGGGTATCTCGGCAAGATCCTGGCGCTGCCGGAATTCGTCGCGGTGATCGCGCTTGCCCGTTTCGCCGACGCGCGCATGCGCGCGCGCGAGTGGCCGGCGCGCGACATCCTGCTCGCCGCCGAACTGGTGCTGCTGACGCTGTTCTTCGCGCTGGCCATGGCCTTCGGCCCGTTCGCCAATTTCGACAGCGCGCCCGCGCTCATCACCGCTTTGGCGGCCATCGCCGCCATGGCGGTGCAGAATGACATGCAGCGGGTGCACCTGCCCGGCGTGGCGCCGACTACCTTCATGACCGGCAACGCGACCCACGCCACCGTCGGCGCCGTCGGCATCCTCACCGGCGACGAGCCGGCGCATTCGAAGCTCTATCGCACCATGTTCCGCTGCACGGGGATCAACGTGCTGGCCTTCGCCGCCGGCTGCGCCGTCTCCGCGCTGCTCTATTGGGCGGTCGGCTTCTGGTGCCTGGCCTTGCCGCTGGTGGTCGCGCTCATCGCGGCGGGCATGATCCGTGCAATCGATCCGGCGCCGCGCGAGGCCGTGTAACGCGCATGGGCACGGTTTCCATCTCACCCCGCCGCCCGTTGTAGCCGCGCGCAAGCGGCGCGGAAATGCGCCTCCAGACCGTCGGCGATCGCGCGCGCGTCGGCCTGCAGATCGGCGAGCCGCTGGCCATCGGCGGCGCGCTCCGGCTCCAAGCTGAAGGTTTTATCGGATTGTCGGCATCGGAATGGGTCAGCACCACGTGCCAGCGCGCCGACACGCGCTTTTCCATGAACAGGCGGTCGAGCGCCTCGCCCAGCGCGCGGATGTGCACCACGGAATTGGCGTAGAACCACACACGCGGTGGCTTCCATATTCGTCCGGCCTGATCGTTATGGCCCTCGCATGACCAACACGGATAAAACACGCCGAGCCGCTTGAGCTCGAAGGCGAGCGGTGCGATCAGCGGCTCGAGCGGGCTTGTCGGATCGCTAGACAGCCGCAGCGCCGCCGCCGGACAGAGGCGGTGGCAGCCGACGGCGGGATCATAATCCGGGCAGTCGCAGTAGCACACCGGCTCTGGTATCGGCGCGAGCTTGCGCGCGCGCCACGCGGCGCGCTTTACTGCCCTGCGCGGCCCCACCGGTTGCGCCGCAGCGCAATCCGCATTTCGCCCTCATGAGTGAGAATCGGCAAGCACTATCTATCGGCGAGCAGCCGACTCGGCTCAACCCCGGCCCCCGACGAAGCCGGGTACCCGAAGGCGGGCCTCACTCCCACAGGCCGTAGCGCGCCCACTTCTCCTCGGGGATTTCTGACCCGATCTTGTAGGTGAACTTGGTCACCGCCAAATGGTCGGGCTGCGCCGTGCAGGTATAGGAAAGCGCATACCATTTGCGCCGGCTGCGGAAGGCGCCGCCTTTGGC
This sequence comes from Pseudolabrys sp., assembly GCA_037385125.1. Lineage (GTDB taxonomy): Bacteria > Pseudomonadota > Alphaproteobacteria > Rhizobiales > Xanthobacteraceae > Pseudolabrys. Next base: position 4,839 of record JARRNI010000094.1, on the reverse strand, counting down.
CACCACGGTGTGGCCGCTGATGTGGGCGGGCATTTCGGCGCCGGCCACCGCGCGGTCCGGCCGGAACCTGTGGTGATCGTGGCGAATGCGCTTCATGGCGGTGTAGTCGCAGAGCTGCTCGAGCCGGTCGACTGGGGCCAGTTTTTTCAGGCTGCGGGCAAAGCGGGCGTCCATGGCAGCGGCGGCGCCGATCATGAGGAGGCTGGCGCCGATCGCCAGTACGAGCCGCCGCATACTTCCCCCATACGCCATGAAATCGCATCCCCCGCATTGTTTACGCAATTGTTGCGCGGCGAAGCAAGCGCAAGACACGCTTTTTTCAGCGCCAATTCACGTGGAGATTGCGGTAATTAGCCGTATTTCGGATCGCGCTCAAGCAATTCGACGGAGATGCCTTTGGGCCCGCGCAGAAAGCAGATTTTGATGCCCGGACGTGGGCTATGCGGCTCCTTCACGAACTCCGCGCCCTTGGCCCTGAGCTCCGTTGCCACCGCGTCGATTTCGGTGACCGCAAGACCGAAATGGTCGAGGCCTTGATAGGGCGTCCGCGGGGCTGCGTTGACGCCGTCGCCGGGCGCTACGGCTGCTATGAAAATGTTGGCGCCGCCGAGTTTCAGGTCGATGGGCGGCTTGCCCTCCTGCACCGAGCGGATCACCTCGGCGCCCAGCATGCGCTCGAACCATTGCGCGGTCGCCTCCGGATCGGGGCTGCGCAGATGTATGTGGTCCCAGATGAGGTGAGGCATGGCGGCGGCTTTCGGCTTGATGGCGTTGGAGACATTGTAGGAGAGGATCGCCGGGCTTGTCACCGAAGCACAATCCGCCCTCATCCTGAGGAGCCCGCCGAAGGCGAGCGTCTCGAAGGATGGGGCGGCCTCATGGTTCGAGACGGCGCGGAGTTTATCATCGGGCCGCGCTTTGCGCGGACCCGTTGGCGCTCCTCACCATGAGGCCGATCGGGCTAGAGCATGGAGGTCCACGCCATGATCGACGTCGTGCAAGCGCCCGATGGCATCGTCGAGGTCCGCGCCGGCGGCAAACTCACCCGCGCGGACTACAAGGACGTGCTGCTGCCCCGGCGGGACGCACTAATCGCGGCAAGCGGCAAGCTCAACGTGCTGTTCCAGATGGACGAGACTTTCACCGGCTGGACACTCGACGCGGCCTGGGAGAATACCGTGCTCGACTTCCGCCACCGCGGCGACTTCGCCAAGATCGCGGCGGTCGGCGCGCGGCAATGGGAGGACTGGTGCGTCAAGTTCGCCGCCAGCCTTCTGATGCGCGGCGAACTACGCAGCTTCCGGCGCGAGCAGTTGGAGCAGGCGCGGGCGTGGCTGAAGGCGTGACGAATGATTGCGGCCCGGATGGCGCGCAAGGCCATGACGGAAATGTGACATGTCATGGCGCTATCCGCGCGTAAATCGCGTTGCCCACAGCGCCGCCGTCCGCCGTGCATTTCCTGCATGCGCGGCCGGGCCGATTTGCTTAAACCGGGGGCGACGAAGGATTTGACGAGGAATGGCGCGCACTCCGATCTATGCGGCGGGCGGCATCGTGATGCGCGGCGGCAGCGGCAAGCGCGCGAGGTGGTGGAAGAGACCGGCCACCGCGTGCATGTGCACGAATTCGTCGGCGCCATCACCTACCGCGCGCGCGGACGGCCCAAGGTCGTGCAGTTCTGGCGCATGCAGGCCTACGAACGGCCAAGCCGCGACATCATGCAGGACATCGTCGCGGTGGAATGGCTGCCGCTCAAGGCCGCCGTGCGCCGCCTGAGCTATCCGCTCGAAAAGCTGTTCCTGCAATATGCCGGCCGCCGCGTGCTCAAGCGGCGCAAGCGCGCCGCCCATAAGGGCGGGCAGCAGCGCCGGAAGCCGGGTCGCAAAGCGCCCGCGCGCAAGGCAGCGGCGCGGCGCGCGACCGTGGGCAAGAAACACGCACGCAAGAAAAGCGCGCACAAGAAAAACGTGCGCGCATCCGCTTCCGCCCGCCGCCGGAAAATGCCGAAACGCGCCGTCACGCGTCGCGGCCGTTGAGCCGGCCGTCCGACACAATCCTGCCGCAATGCTTGCCAAAACGTGACGATCGCACGACACTTTTGCCGGCAACCTGAACGGCCTGTTCACCGTCCATTCACCAGAAAAACCGGAACCTGCCGGCCCAAGCGACGTTCTCCGATCGCTCCTCCGGATCGCAGGAATCGTGTGGCACGTCCGTTCATTCACTGCGATCGATACAAAGAGAGGTTTGCCATGAAAAGGATCCTCACCGCCACCGCGGCCGCAGCGGCGCTCGCGCTTGCGACCGTTGCTGTCCCGCAGCACGCCGAAGCGCATGACGGCGCCGCCGTCGCCGCGGGCATCATCGGCGGTCTCGCCGCCGGCGCCATCATCGGGTCCGCAGTCTCCCATCCGTACTATTACCGTCCCCGGACCTACTACTACGGCGAGCCGGCCTATTACCGGCACTGCTGGTGGCGGCCCGTGCGCTACTGGAACGGCTATCGCTGGCGTTACCGGCGTGTGCGCGTGTGCAACTGAGGCCGTCCTCGCGCCGAGCACCTATGCGAACGCGATAGCAAGAGGAATGGCCCGGACGTGTTGCCGAGCTCTTTTCTTTGCAGACCGCGTTTCATAGCCCGGCGACATGGGAAATTGTTGTCCGAAAATTCGTCGCCATCTCTTTCCCCGCGGCCGCAACCGGCCTAGGGTGCGGCTCGCCGTCGGCTATGCCGGCATGGATCCTGGAGGGTGAATCCAATGAAGAAAGCCATTCTCGCCGTGGCGACTGCCGCTACGCTCGCTGCGGCCACCTTGACCGTGCCGACCACGGCCAATGCCGGCTGCCGCGGCTGTGGCGTTGCCGCCGGCGTCATCGGCGGCCTGGCGGCGGGCGCCATCATCGGGTCGGCCATCGCCAACGCGCAGCCGCGCGGCGGTTATGTGGTTTACCACAATTACTATGCGCCGCCTCCTTATCGCTGCCGCCATGGCTACTGGGCGCGACAGCGGCTGTACAACCGCTATGGCGAGTTCGTCGGCTGGAGCCGCCCGCACTACGTCTGCCGCCATCGCTATTATCGTTAAGTTTCGCGTAACGATCGTGGGTTCATGATCCCCGCCGGTCTGTAACCGGTCCGAGGGGACACCCCATGAAACGAACCGCTATCGCGCTCGCCGCGGCCGCCTTGCTGGCCGCGGCGTTGCCGTCTTCGGCCGAAGCCCGTTGCCACGGCTGCGGCGTGGCCGCCGGCGTGGTGGGCGGACTCGCCGCCGGCGCCATTCTCGGCTCCGCGCTCGCCAACAGCCGGCCCGCGCCGGTCTATGTGGCGCCGCCGCCCCCGCCTCCGCCGCCCTCACGCGTCTATTACGAAGACGAGCCGGTCTGCCACGTCCGCCACGAGCGCGTCTGGGTGCGCGGCTACGGCTGGCGGCACCGCCGCGTCGAAATCTGCGAGTGATTTTCTGACAGCGCGCAACGCATGCGATGCCCGGCCCCCGCGCCGGGCATCGGCTTTTTCGGCCCGCGCTTTTCAGTGCTCCATGTGCTGGAGCACCGCCGCCGTCGGCCAGCAGTCCACCTTCAGTCCGTTCTTCTTCTGATAGGCGCCAAGTGCCGCGCGCGTGAGCATGCCGGCCTTGCCGTCGATCTTGTCATGGTAGAGGCCGAGCGCGGCGAGCCGGCGCTGCATGGCCTCCACCTGCTTGGTTTTGAGCTGCTTGCTCTTGCTCCAGGGATGCTCGAAGCGCGGCGCCCCGGCGATGCGGTCGGCGAGATGGCCGACGAACAGCACGTAGAGGTCGGAATAATTGTATTCCTTGATCACGTAGTAGTTCTTCGGCGTCAGGAAGGCGGGGCCGTAGATGCCTTCCGGCAGCAGCAGCGAAGCGGGGATGGCGAGGACCCGCGGCTTCAACTTGCGGCCATAGGCCGGCGTGAAGCCGCGCTTGAGCCAAGTACCGATCGGCTCCTTGTAGGAAGGCTGCGCGAGCGTGCAGTCGATGTGCACCGGCAGGCGCACCTCGATGCCCCACGGCTCGCCCGTGCGCCAGCCGCGGTTAGCGAGCTGCTTGGCGGCGGAGGCGAGCGCATCCGGCACCGAATGCCAGATGTCGGCGCGGCCCTTGCCGTCGAAATTGACGGCGAACTTGTAATAGTCCGACGGCAGGAACTGGGTCAGGCCGAGCGCGCCGCTCCAGGACGAGCGCATGTAGCTGCGCGGGATGCCGTCCTGCAGCATCTTGAGCGCCAGCAGGAACTCGTGGCGGAAGAAATCCTTGCGCCGGCCGACGAACCCTTCCGTCGCCAGCGCGCGGATGGCGTCGTGCGGCAGCCGGTAACGGCCGTAGTCGGTCTCGCGCGCCCAGATCGCCAGCACCATGGCGCCGGGCACGCCGAATTCCTTTTCGATGCGCGCGAGCGTGTCGCGGTAGCGCGCCGCCAGCTTGCGCCCGTGCACCGCGAGGTGCGCGATGTAGGATTCGCGCACATAGTGCTCCGGCGTCTGCACGAATTCAGGCTGCGGCGGCGGCTTCTCGACACGGCCGGGGATATGCAGGTCGGGGAGCGAATAGTTGGGCTTCAGCCCGCGCGTGGCGGCCTCGAAGGTGGCACGCGAGACGCCGAGCTTCTGCGCATCCGGCCAGGCGGCTTGCAGCCATTGCTGAAACGAATCGGCCGCACGTGCGCAATTCGGAAGCGCAGCCGCGAACAGCGGCGCGATTGCCACGAGCCCCACGAGTCCTTGTGTCAGCCACCGCGCGTTTCGCAAGATCGTGTCCTCCTTCGAACAAGCCCCGAACCTAACGCGATCAAAGACGAATCGGAAACAAACGGGGG
>JARRNI010000093.1:0-9724 GCA_037385125.1 Pseudolabrys sp. | reverse complement strand
GCATCACCTCGGCTACGTCATCGAGCGGCAACTGCAAGCGGGTACGCAGTTCGCAGACGAGCGCTTCTTCCAAGGGTGAAAGGCTGATCGCCAGCCGTTTAGGGGTATGGGAGCGGTCGGTGACGCTGCTGCGGCCACGCCAGCGGCGAACCGTGGTCTTGCTCACGGCCAACTCGCTCGCCAGCTCGGCAACCGACTTTCGGCTGGTCTGGATGTAAGCTCTGACTTTCGGTGTGGTGGTGGCGTTGGCGTGCAGGCTCAGCTCCATGACGCGAGGCGCTCCCTGATATAGGCAATGCCTCGCTCTACACCGTTTCCATCCAACCAATCACCCGAAACCGAACACCTTCGCGGGGCATGACAGCAGAAATTGAGGCGCCGGAAGAGGGAAGTCACGCCCCCATGGTCGCCTTGACGATCTTGTCCGGGTCCTTGACCGGCTCGCCGCGCTTGATCTTGTCGACGTTCTCCATGCCCTCGATCACCTTGCCCCAGGCCGTGTACTGGCCGTCGAGGAAGCGGGCGTCGTCGAAGCAGATGAAGAACTGGCTGTCGCCGGAATCGGGGTTCTGCGCCCGCGCCATCGAGACGGTGCCGCGCACATGCGGCTCGGCGTTGAACTCGGCTTTCAGCTTCTGCCCCGAGCCGCCCATGCCGGTGCCCTCCGGGCAGCCGGTCTGCGCCATGAAGCCGTCGATCACCCGGTGGAACACGACGCCATCGTAGAAGCCCTGCTTCACCAGTTCCTTGATGCGCGCGACGTGGTTGGGCGCGAGATCGGGCCGCATCTCGATGACCACCTTGCCCTTGGTGGTCTCGAGGGTGAGGGTGTTTTCGGGTGTAGCCATGACCTAGACCTTTCTTTGCATTCTGGTGTCGCGGAAGCGGAAATAGAACGGGTGCCCGGCGACCGCGGCGCGGAGGCTCGGCGAGAACGGCAGCGGGTTGCAGCGTGCGATCGCCCGCACCAGCGCGCCATAATAGAGCGCGCGCTCGTTGGGCGAGACGTCGCGCGTCTGGTAGGTGATGCGCGCGCCGAAGATCTCGCCGTCGCGCTTGAAGCTCAGCAGCACCGTCAGCGTCATGCCGGTGCGGATCGCGCTTGCCGGCGGCCAGCGCCAGCAGGTCCGGATCGCGCGGCGGATATCGTCCAGCGTGTTGAGGCGGTTTCTATGCGCCAGCGCCGGCCGGCGCTGGGCCGCGGCAGACGGCGCGCAACTCAGTCCGCCCACCGCCGAAGCGAGACCCGCAGCAGCGATCAGAATTGCGGCCCGCCCCATGCCACCAGTCCTTTGCCTCTCGCCTCTATCTGACGATGCTCGCCTTCTTGATGTAGTCCATGCGCGGAAAGCCCTTCTTCAGATAGGCATTGCCTTCCATCTGGATGCGGCCCTGGCTCGGGCCGTTGCCGTGCGGCGCGCCCTCGCCGTATTCGGCGTTGATGCTGTCCACCACTTTCATGCCGGACACCACGCGGCCGAACGGCGCGAAGCCCTGGCCGTCGAGCCCCGAATTGTTGGCGAAGTTGATGAACACCTGCGTGGTGCGCGTGTTGGGGCCGGCGGTGGCGAAAGTGATGGTGCCGCGCTTGTTGCTCACTTTGACCGGATCGTCAGGGATATTGGCGCTGCGCCAATGCGCCGAGATGCGAGGATCGCCATTGATGCCGAACTGCACCATGAAGCCGGAGATCACGCGGAAGAAGCGGTCGTTGTCGTAGAAGCCGTGCTTGACCAGGTTGTAGAAGCGGTCGGCACCGTGCGGCGCCCAGGAACGGTTCACCTGAATGACGAACGGTCCCTTCGTGGTGTCGAAGCGTACCTTGTAGGTGGCCGGCGCCCGCTCATTGAGCGCGGCCGGGTTGCTGAGATCGCGTCCCTGGGCGAAGGCGGGGCTGGCTGCCAAGGGCACCATGGCGGCCAGCAGCAGCGCCGGCACAAGCTTGAGGATCGAACGGCGGGGGAACATCGGCACTCCTTGGCGAAGATGACTGGCGATGGAGAGAGATCAGGCGCCGGCGGCGCGCGCAAATTTCTGCTTGAGGCGGGCGGCGACCGGCGCCGGCACGAAGGCGGAAACGTCGCCGCCCATGCTGGCGATCTGGCGCACCAATGTGGCGGTGATCGGGCGCACCATCGGCGAGGCCGGCACGAAGACGGTCAGGATCTCCGGCGCCATGGCCTCGTTCATGCCGGCCATCTGCATCTCGTAGTCGAGATCGGTGCCGTCGCGCAGGCCGCGGATCAGCATGCTGGCGCCTTCCCGGCGCGCCGTTTCCACGACCAGGTCGGCAAAGGTGACGCAGGCAAGCTCGCAATGGGCCTCGCGCGCGAGGCCGGCGCAGGTCTCCTCCAGCATGGCGAGGCGCTCTTGCACCGCAAACAGCGGCGCTTTGCCGGGGTGGACGCCGATGGCGATCACCAGCTTGTCCGCCAGCCGCACGGCATGGCGGATGACATCGATATGGCCGTTGGTCACCGGGTCGAAGGACCCGGCATAGAGGGTGGTTCGCGGCATGGGCGCGGGTCTAGCCTGCCCCTTCCGTCGCGGCAATAGCGGCCTTGCGCCTTTTCCCCGCGCCCGGCCGAGGTCCTGTCCGTCCAGTCACGCTTGAGCGCCGGATGGAGCGGGCGCCGGTTTCGGCCGTAGCAGCGTCACAAGCAGAATGCCGACAAGGCCCAGGCCGCCACCGAGGAAATGGTACCATCGAAGCGTCTCGCCCAGGATCAGCCAGGCAAAGAAGGTCGCAAAGACCGTCTGCAAACAGATCAACGTGCCGGCGCGCGCGCCGCAACACTTAATCTTCCTCTTCCTCGCTCAGCCGCTCCACCGACACCACGCGCTCGTCCTCCGCCGTGTCGAGCACGATCACCCCTTGGGTCGAGCGCCCGGCGATGCGGATGCCGGCGACCGTGGTGCGGATCAGCTTGCCCTGGTCGGTGACCAGCATGACCTGGTCGCCCTCCTCCACCGGGAACGAGGCCGCCAGCTTGCCGGTCTTGGCCGTCACGTTCATGGCGGTGATACCTTTGCCGCCGCGGCCGGTGGTGCGGTACTCGAAAGATGAGGTGCGCTTGCCGTAGCCGCGCTCGGCCACCGTGAGCACGAACTGCTCGGCCGCCGACAATTCCACATAGCGCTGCTCGCCCAGCTCGATCTGGCCGACGGCCTCCTCCGCCGCCTCGGCCGGCGCCTCCTCCTCGGCCGTGCCGCGCCGCACGGCGCTCGCGCGCTTGAGATAGGCCACGCGCTCCTCCGAGGTGACTTCTACATGGCTGAGGATCGACATGGACATTACCTTGTCGTCCTTGCCGAGCGCGATGCCGCGCACGCCCATGGAGGTGCGGCCGGTAAACACGCGCACCTCCGGCACCGGGAAGCGGATGCAGTGGCCGCCCGAGGTCGTCAGCAGCACGTCGTCCTTCTCGGTGCAGATCTGCACGCCGACGATGCCGTCGCCCTCGGTCAGCTTCATGGCGATGATGCCGGAACGGCGCACGTCGACGAAGTCGCTGAGCTTGTTGCGCCGCACCGTGCCCTTGGTGGTGGCGAACATCACGTCGAGCTGGCCCCAGGTCTTCTCGTCCTCGGGCAGCGGCATGATCGAGGTGATCCACTCGCCGGCGTCGAGCGGCAGGATGTTGATCAGCGCCTTGCCGCGCGCCTGCGGCGCCGCTAGCGGCAGCCGCCATACCTTCTCCTTGTAGACCTTGCCGCGCGAGGAGAAGAACAGCACCGGCGTGTGGGTGGAGGCCACGAACAGCCGCGAGACGAAGTCTTCCTCGCGCACCTGCATGCCGCCGCGGCCTTTGCCGCCGCGCTTCTGGGCGCGATAGCTCGAGAGCGGCACGCGCTTGATGTAGCCGAGGTGCGAGACGGTGACCACCATGTCCTCGCGCTGGATCAAGTCCTCTTCCTCGACCAGCCCTTCTTCCTCGGTGATCTCGGTGCGGCGCGGGGTGGCGAACTGCTCGCGCACCGCCTTCAGCTCGTCCTTGATGATGCCCTGGATGCGCAGGCGCGAGCGCAGGATGTCGAGATAGTCGGAAATCTCGGCGGCCAGCTTGTCGAGCTCGTCCTTGATCTCGTCGCGGCCGAGCGCGGTCAGCCGCTGCAGGCGCAGGTCGAGGATGGCGCGCGCCTGCTCGTTCGACAGGCGGATGGTGCCGGCCTCCGTCAGCTTGTGGCGCGGGTCGTCGATCAGCGTCACCATGGCGGCCATGTCCTTAGCCGGCCAGTCGCGCGCCATCAGGGCCTCGCGCGCCTCGCCGGCGTCGCGCGAAGCGCGGATCAGCGCAATCACCTCGTCGATATTGGCGACTGCGATGGCCAGGCCCACCAGCACATGGGCGCGGTCGCGGGCCTTGCCGAGCAGATACTTGGTGCGCCGCGACACCACTTCCTCGCGGAACCAGACGAAGGCCTTGAGCATGTCCTTCAGGTTCATCACCAGCGGCCGGCCGCCGTCGAGCGCCACCATGTTGGCGCCGAACGAGGTCTGCAGCGGCGTGAAACGGTAGAGCTGGTTGAGCACGACCTCGCGCTCGGCGTCGCGCTTGAGCTCGATCACCACGCGATAACCGTCGCGGTCGGACTCGTCGCGCAGGTCGGATATGCCGTCGATCTTCTTCTCGCGCACCAGCTCGGCGATGCGCTCGACCATGTGGGCCTTGTTCACCTGATAGGGGATCTCGGTGATGATGATCGCCTCGCGCTCCTTGCCGAACGGCTCGAAGTCGATCTTGCCGCGCATCACGACCGAGCCGCGCCCGGTCTCGTAGGCACTGCGGATGCCGGAGCGGCCGAGAATGATACCACCGGTCGGGAAGTCGGGGCCCGGCACGATCTTGATCAGGTCGTCGATGCTCAGAGCCGGATCGTCGATCAGCGCCACGCAGGCGTCGATCACCTCGCCCAGATTGTGCGGCGGGATATTGGTCGCCATGCCGACTGCGATGCCGCCCGCCCCGTTGACCAAGAGATTGGGGAAGCGCGCCGGCAGCACCACCGGCTCTTTCTCGTAGCCGTCGTAATTGTCCTGGAAATCGACGGTGTCCTTGTCGATGTCGTCGAGCAGCGCCATGGCCGGGCGCGCCAGCTTGCACTCTGTGTAGCGCATGGCCGCCGGCGGATCGCCGTCGACTGAGCCGAAATTGCCCTGGCCGTTGATCAGCTCCAGGCGCATGGAGAAGTCCTGCGCCATGCGCACCAGCGCGTCGTAGATCGCCTGGTCGCCGTGCGGGTGATATTTACCCATCACGTCGCCGACCACGCGCGAGGACTTCACGTATTTCTTGTCGGGCGTATGGCCCTGCTCGTGCATCGAAAAGAGGATGCGCCGGTGCACCGGCTTGAGCCCGTCGCGCACGTCGGGCAGCGCGCGCGACACGATCACGCTCATGGCGTAATCGAGATACGAGCGCTTCATTTCCTCGGTGATCGAGATGGGGCGTACGTCGGAGGGACCGCCGTCCCCCGAGCCAGGATTTTCAGTGTCGGACAAGTTGAGTTCCCGCGCGGGTTTGCGTCTGGCTCGATGTAGCCGATTCAGGGCTCATTTGCTACTCGAAACGGCGTCCTGCAAGGGCTATTTTCTGGCACCATATCAGCATGTTACCGCCGACGGCCGGCGCCGCCTGGGGACATCTGGCGCGCCTCCTTTGCCCCGCCAATTCGCCGCCGTTTTAAGTTAGCATCGCGTCCGCCATGCGCCTCGACTTCGTCATCTCCGCCTTCGTCACCTTGCTGGTGGTGGTCGATCCGGTCGGCCTGGTGCCGTCCTTCGTCGCCGTCACGCAAGGCCTGCCGCCGCGCGCCCGCCGCGCCGTGGCGCTGCGCGCCTCGCTGATCGCCGCCGTCATCCTGGCGGGCGCCGCCTTGATCGGCGACTGGCTGCTGCGCATGCTGTCGATCACCCTGCCTGCCTTCCGCATCGCCGGCGGGCTGCTCTTGTTCTCCATCGCCTCGGAAATGGTGTTCGGCGTGCGCAACGAGCGGCAGTCGCAGCAGGCGGAGGAAGCGGTCGACGAGCACGTGCGCAACATCGCCGCCTTCCCGCTCGCCATTCCGCTGATGGCGGGGCCCGGCGCCATCACCGCCTGCGTGCTGCTCGCCGGCCGCGCCGACGGTTCCGCGGCGCCGCTGCTGGCGCTGCTCGGCGTCATCGCGGTGGTGGTGGCGATCTGTTTTGCGGTGTTCACTCTCGCCAGTCGCCTCGCGCGGCTGATGGGCGCGACCGGCAATGTGGTGTTCTCGCGCTTGTTCGGCGTGCTGCTGGCCGCGCTGGCGGTGCAGTTCGTGATCGACGGGGTGCGGGTGGCGCTTTCCGGCTGAGGCGGCGGCGCGCTCATCGCCTTCGCCAGCTTCCGCGCGCTGGCGCTCTCGGTGCTGACGGCGCGGGTGTGACGGTCCCCGCCTTCATCCCCCTTTTCAATGGTTCGGGCCGGCGTTCCGCAGCGGCGCGCAATGATAGTGCGCCGTGGCTCCGTTGAAGCTCACGGCATGGGCATAACGCGGTGGCGTCGTGATCGGCAGATCGGCTTCGAAGCCCGCGCCGCCCGTGACGAAGGTGTGAAACTCGCCGTTTTCGCCACAGCGGTCGACCGCCCGCGGCAGGGCCGCGACGAAGGCGCGATCGAAGCGGCGCCCGCAATAGCCGCCGTCCAGATAACGGTCGTCGGTCGTCACCACGACGGCCTTCAGTCCGTGGCCGAACATTTCCTCGACCAGCGCGGCCCGGTTCTCCTGCCAAAGCGGCAGCGCCGCTGCCAGGCCGGCGGCGGCGCAGACGCCCTCCTCGAAGGGACGATGCGCAGCCATATCGATGTCGCCGAAAATCACCCCGTCGACGCCGCGCCGCGCAAGATTGCGCAAGCCGGAAACGAGCGCGGCCTCGCAGCGCCGCCACGGCGCGCAGACCGAAACCGGCTCCAGCCCGAGCGCGCGCACTTGTATGGCCATCACATCCGGCGACACCGCGTGCGAGCGCGAGCACGCGCCGCTTTGGTCAAACATGGTCAGCGCATAGCGGACCTCGTGGCCGGCCGCCCGCGCACGCAACAGCGCGAGCCAGCCGTATTTGCCGCCGCTCCAGGAGATCGCCGCAACCATGCGCTCTTAAACCGCGCGGGCCGCGGCGGGCTCACGCCGCAGACGTTCGCCCAGGCCCCTCGCGTCTTAGCCTCTGGTTCCCTCGCGCTTTTCCAACATGACTGACTGGTCAGTCAGAATATCTTAGCGCCTGGCTCCTCCCGGCACGCGCATCCCCCGCCGCCTTTCGGCGCCGACACTCACTTTCGACTGGCGCTACCGTAAGCCTGGCTCAGAACGGAATCTCGTCGTCCATGTCGTCGCGCTTGCCGCCGCCGCCGGCAAAGGCCGGCTGGCGCTCGCGGCCAGCGCTCGGCCCGCTCGAGCCGAAATCATCGCCGCCGCCCGCGCCGGCACCGCCTGCGCGGTCGAGCATGGTGAGCTGCGAATTGAAGCCTTGCAGGACCACCTCGGTCGAATAGCGTTCGTTACCATCCTTGTCCTGCCATTTACGTGTCTGCAGAGAGCCTTCCAAGTAAACCTTCGAGCCCTTTTTGAGGTATTGCTCGGCGATCCGGCACAGGCCCTCGTTGAAGATCACCACCCGGTGCCACTCGGTCTTTTCTCGGCGCTCGCCGGTCGCCTTATCGCGCCAAGTGTCCGAGGTGGCCAAGCGCAAATTCACGATCGGCCGCCCGTCCTGGGTGCGGCGGACTTCCGGATCCGCGCCAAGATTGCCGATGAGAATGACTTTGTTGACGCTGCCCGCCATGATGTTCTCCCGCTTGGTGGCCGCACGCGAAGCCACGGCCACCGATTGGGGGCCCGCGTGCCGCGCGCATGGCCCCGACTGATCGAACGCTCACCCTAGTCTTCGCCCTTGGGGCGGCAAGCGCGTTTGCCCTTAATCCACAACGCTTCTTGCGCTTTCTTCGCCTGCGCCGCCGCGTGGCCGACGCCGTCCGCAGCAAAAATGTTCTATGTTTGTTCTAATCGGTTTTGACCCGCTACGCAACTGATTCGCTTCGGAAAAACACATTTTTTGTGGCGCAAAGGCCACAGTTCGAATCATCCACAAGTTTTAGGGTCCGCAGCCTGTTCAGTCCCTTCGTCGAAAAAACTCACAAGATGACGATCAGGAGATCACGATGAAGCGTCTTATTTCCATATTGGGCGCCGGGTTGTTGGCTGCCGGGATCGCTATACCGTCGTTCGCGGCCGATATGCCCAAAGGTTATTATGCGCCGCCGCCACCACCCGCCGCCGAGCCCCTGCGTCTGGCCAACTGGACCGGATTTTACGTCGGCCTCAACGCCGGCTACGGCTGGGGCCAGTCGGATTGGAACAGCAGCGTCACGACCGGCTCCACAAGTCCCGGCGGGGGTCTGTTCGGCGGAACCATCGGGTTCAACGGTCAATCGGGCGCTTTCGTCTTCGGCGTGGAAGGCGACGTCGCCGGCAGCTGGATGAGAGACTCCAGCAGTACCGGAACCGGGATATGTGCGGGCACCGGCTGCAGCATCCAGACGAGCTGGTTCGCGACCGCACGCGGTCGTCTCGGCTACAGCTTTGGCCGCGCATTGCTGTACGTCACCGCGGGCGGCGCCTTCGGCGACGTCCAGATGTCCACGGCTGGCTAGACCGCTACGGTGGATCGGGCCGGATGGACGGCCGGCGGCGGCGTCGAATATTCGATTCTCGGCCCCTGGTCGGCGAAGCTCGAATACCTCTATGCCGATCTCGGCGACGCCACGTGCGGCGCGGCCACGTGCGGCACGGCCACCACCGTCAGCTTCACGGAAAACATCGTCCGTGTCGGCGTCAACTACCGGTTCTGGTAGCCTGCAAGCGCGAGAATGAAGGATCGGCCATCCGCTGCCGTATCTGCGGGCTGGCCGCCTTTCAACCTCACTTGCCGCCCGCCTTGAGGCTCTTGCGGTAGGCGTAGACCTGCTCGGGGGCGAGCTTCTTCTTGCGCAGGGCCGCCACCATGTCCGGCGTCACCGGCTTCATGGACTTGGGCGCCAGCTTGTCGTTGCCGAAAGCGCCGCGCACATAGTTCACCACCGCGGCGATCTCCTGGTCGCTCAGCACGTTGAGCGGCGGCATCACGCTATTGAGATGATCGCCTTTGACGGTGATCTTTCCCTTCAGGCCGGCCAGCACCACCCGCAGCGGATAGTCACGGGCCAGGAAGATATCGCCATTGCCCGCCAGCGCCGGGAACTGACCGGCCACGCCCTGCCCTTTCGGCTGATGGCAGGCGCTGCATTGGTTCGCGAACAGCTCGGCGCCGTCGACTTTGGCAGGCGCAGCCTCCTTCGCCGCGACCGCGGTCTTCGGCGGCGGATGGGGCCCCATGTAAGTGCCGAGATAGTCGAGGATCTTGGCGCGCTGATCGGGCGTGATGCGCAAGCCATATTGCTTCATGCTGTCGAGCAGATCTTTCCAGGTCGAGCGCGGCACGCCGGCCGACTCCACCAGGTACTGCAGATCGTGACAGGTGCGGCACTGGCCGTAGACCAGATCGCGGCCCGGCCCCGGCGGCAGTTCCTGACTTTCCTGGCCGTAAGCGCTGGCGGCCAGCAGCACGCAGCCGACGGCCCCTGCAATGAGGGACGCCCTACTCATCCCGCTCTCTCCTGATCCTGATAATGGGCGGGGACGCCGGAGTTCGGCGTCCCCGTTTCGTTTG
>JARRNI010000092.1:0-9744 GCA_037385125.1 Pseudolabrys sp. | reverse complement strand
GGAAGACAACGCCGAATGCATGCTGGTCCTGATCGGCGCCACGCCGGAGGGTAGGAAGGAACTTGTCGGTTTCCAGGTCGGCGCTCGCGAGAGCGCGCAGAGCTGGCGCGAGCTGCTGACCGAAGTGAAGCGGCGCGGATTGCAGATCACACACAGTGGCATCGTAATACTCGCCGCCCGGAACATGATAGATCCGCTCGCCGGTGCGCATGCTGATATTGCCTTTAATATTGCAGCCACCCGGAAGCAAGGATGAATGCCCGATGCGATTCGCCGCCGCTACTAAAAGGGGCAACAGAAGCAAACCGACAATCCACACCGCACTCTAGTTTCTGGAGAGGCCTTCTCCGGTTGCCGCAATTTCACGCACTATCCGACTCACACGCAGCTTGCGCCCGATGTCGCGTCTGACGTTTTGAAGCGTGTCGGTGAAGTCATCCGCCGCCATGCTAAGGCTTTCCGGCGATGACGCAGTCTCCAAAGCCTTCTGATCCCATTCTTTGTTCAGCTGCTTGGCGAGTGCATAAACCACAG
The DNA here is from genome assembly GCA_037385125.1 of Pseudolabrys sp. Taxonomy (GTDB): domain Bacteria; phylum Pseudomonadota; class Alphaproteobacteria; order Rhizobiales; family Xanthobacteraceae; genus Pseudolabrys. The sequence goes on along the minus strand of JARRNI010000092.1, from coordinate 9,210 downwards.
TTCGGCCTACGCGCAGGATGATAGTTCGCTCCGCATGCTGTTTGGCGAGCGTGCGCATCGTCTCAGGATCGCTAGCATCAGCATATTCACTTTCGAGTAATGCGCGCATCTCCTCAATTGAGGGATACAGCATATTCACGAACAGCACGCCTGATTCCATAACGAAGCGCGCCGCGCGACCCTTTAAGCCTTTTTCTTCAATCTCCGTCTCGTCACGAAGGGGGATGATCTCGGGCGCACGTTCGACATTCTTGAACATCTCGGCCCGCTTCGCTCCGACAGGGACTACGGAAAGATCGCTCGGCTTATTGCGTCCATTGTCCGTACCGCCATTGTTGCCTATGCCGTAACCCGGTTCGCTCGCAGCACCAATTCCTTTGTCAACTTGGATCGTCCCTAGCAGATCGATTTTCGGGCTGCGCCGGCTGACACGAAGCTGGTTCAATAACTTTTGAAGTTCATTTCGAATTTCATCGCTCGACGTACTGTCTGGCGCGAAGGAGTGTATCAGGTCGATTAGCCACTGCGGTTGGTGTTCGCGGACGAGTTCTGCAAAATCGTTTGCGGAGACATTTGGCTGTTCGCCCTGCCCATAACGTAAGAATTGCCGGTAGCCGTCCGGCACGACATCATAGTCGTCTGGCAACTCGACGTGCACTGATATGTGTTTCGCCCCGAATGGGATACCAAAGATCGGTGCATCGAATGTCCAGTTCCGCCCCTTTCGCACGTCGTACATCTCATCTTTGTGAATGACGGCGGACGTGCTAACTGCTGAGGCGATTGCGCCACTGATTGATCTATTATGTCCGGAGCCCGTTGTTTTATCGTAGGGCGCGTCATAGAGATAATGGATCTTAATACCGTCAGCGCATTGGACGGTTTCGTGTCTCTCAAATAGGTGCAATCGCGCTGTAATCGGTAGGAATTGACGATTGCCGTCGAGTTTGTTCGTTCCCTTCTGCAGCATGACTTTCATGCCCTCGGGAAGACGATAGAAACGATGATATAAATAAGTCGCCAACCATTGCGCGTCTTGTTCAGGATTTCCGTTGTAAGGGTCTTTTACCGTATCCTGGGTTGCATTATTTCCGAGCAACACGACTTCAGTCCATTCGTCATTGCAGTCTCGGCCCTCGGCCAGCGCAATGTCAGTAACGTCGATCACCTCTAGGTATTCGCCAGTCTCACGATCATAGCGGCGCAAACGTCCATAAACGCCTTCTCGCTTGCATAGAATGACTTCATGTACGTGGCCGTTTTTGCACGAGCGGTAACGCATGCCAAGCTGGTTTGATGGGAGCGAAGCGACTTTAGCGCCCATGCCAAAATTTCCAGTTAGGCTCTTTTGCTTTCCTATTGATGACGCGATGTTGCATATGCGGTGGAGTTCGACGGCATCCATGCCGGGACCCGTGTTCCACATTGTAAGCTTGGACGCGCCACCAATTTGCTGCGCGCTGATTTCGACTAGTCTACGTCCGACAGGTGCCTGACGCGCTGCTTCCAGCGCGTTCATCATCAGTTCGCGTATCATTGCCGTCTTTGGACAGCGCTCTATCAAACTGGCAATGAGGAATGGTTCGTCGACTACCTCAAGCGCGGTTACAGCATTCGTCGTCATCACAAGCCTCAGAGTTTGAAACCACCGCTACTCTTGCCTCGGCGCGAGCTGAAACGGCCCTCAACTTTAACGATAGCATCCTTTAGGGCGCGAACGATCTTCCGCACTTCGGTTTCCTCAAACTCGTAAATCTGTCGGTTGGATAGATTGCCGATCCGGGAAATGGCCTCGATGGCCTTATTGGTTCGGCTCTCCGCCAAAGCGCGAAATTTCTGACGCTTGTCGTCGATCTTTTCCGGCTTCAAGGGGGCGTCCATGACGCGGCTCCCGCAATTAATGCGCTATATATGCAGCAATATTCTGCAGCTTAATATGGCGGCAGCACTCAAATTGTCAATAATGCTCAAAATAGTTTGCAAATATTTGCACGAAAAAATATTGAATAACTAATAAAATCAGTATGATACACTTATTTTATGCGTGTGAATTTTCGCTGATACGACATCCGCGCCGCAAATGGTCGCTCTGCTGCCAGGTGATTACCGGCTCGATGCCCGCCCCTGTGACGGTGGCCGTTCCGGAGCAGGGCGCTATTGGAGAGTTGCCCGTCGCGCGGCACGATGATGACACCACCACGGGCTGACGGGGTTTTTTGGCCTGGCCACCGGGCACTAGCCGTCTAATCCCAGCCGTTGGGCGACTGAACCCGGTCGTGAAATCAAGAAAGCCAACCGGAGACGCCAAGGCGGCCAGCCTTAACGCGCATATGCCTTGTCCGCGATGGCCGCGAGCCGGTCGTGGATGCGCTTGAAGGGGTTTAGCTCGCGCACCTCAATGCGGCCAAAAGCGATAGACGTTCCTGCTTCGGCCATTAGCGCGGCTACAGCCGAGTCGATGTTGTCGACATCCGCAAGGCGGCGATGGCCCAGCGCCTTGTCGGCAACTTTGCGCCCCTTTCGCTTCGCAACATAGTCATAAGCCGCTCGCAGATTTCGTTCATTTAGCATTTGCTAGCTCCAAGTTAGGTGGTGCGGCGACCCCACCCACAGAGGTCGCCGCACCGATGCTCGCGCGAGCAATCCCCAGCAGCACTTCCGGGAGGCGACAGGTGCGCGGGGGCGGATTGTCGAGGCGGTCGATCAGCTTCTCCTCCTGCCTTTGCAGGAGCAGCAGCTGATTCTCCAACTCCTTCAGCTTCACCCTCTGCTCATCTTTGGAGAGCGCGAAAGAGTCATCACCTTGATGCTCGATCTCCTCGTCAAGTTTCTGGATGAGGAGGTCGCGGTTCATCCAAACGGTGAGAGCGAAGGTGTGCTTGACGGTAGCTGTGACGATATGAGGGTGGACGCCTGCGCCGTTCGCCACCAGCATCTCTGTCGGCCATTCGAGGGGTTGCCCATTATATAAACTGGCGACATCCGGCCTGCCTAGCTCCGCCAGCCTATTGATCTCCGCGCGCATGGCAGCCTTAGCCTCTACCACGGTACGCGGAGCGTTTTGGACTGTGGCGATGTCGGCGCTGATTTCTTTTTGGCGTTGGCGAATGGCGTCAAGCGAGAGCTTGGTGGGCTTAACCGTCGCTTCTACAAACTGGACGTTGGCGTGATCCGCGAGCCATCGGTCTATCTCGTTGAGGTCGATGCCGGTAGTTGCGGCGTTGATCTCCTCACTCAACCTGGTGGTCTCGGATTTGAGACTATCGATGAGCGCGAGTAGCTCATCACGTGCAGGAAACTTGGCGGGCACGCGCTTGCCCTCCTCGATAGTGAATGCGGCTTCCGGCTTATTCCTGCGATCAAAGATCGCAAGGTCACGTTGCGCATCGGCCATCTGCTCTCGCACTTGACTGAGTTGCGCGCTGAGACCGTCGCGAAGCGCGCGGGTGCGTTTGTCGAGGGCGCGGAGCTTGTTGTATTTGGCGCGTGCAAATGAAGGGAGAACGGTGTCAGCGGGAATTGTCGCAGTAGCCATTGGGTGGAGCCTCGTTTCGTTCGTTACGAGGAGACTCCAGTTCGGTCCGGATGGCTACAAAATTATTTTAAGTTTCAAGTGTCATGAGTGCGTGGCTTAGGATGGGCGTAGAGAGGCGATTAGTGCGGGAGCAGTATCTAGGCCTGGGTGCCTTCGTCAGTGTTTTTCTCGCTCATAGAAATTGGAATGCTGCCTCCTCCGCATCTCCTCATGGCTTCAATGTGCGGAAAGGACCCGCTGTGCGAGCGGGCTCGGTCGGTCTCGGATGCTCGGTTGACGGCTGAGCTTTTAAGAACTTTCTCCGGACTTTCTCTCTCGTCCTCTCGTTGGAAGGAGAGAAACACGGAGACCCGAAATAGAAAGTTTACCGATCTCCAAGCCCGAACCGAGTATCCGAGCCCGACCGAGCCCGGTCAGAACCACTCTGGCTTCTTAAGCGCATCCGCTGGCTTCCGGTAGCGGTCGCGTAGATCATCCCACTTCGCCCCCGGCCCAATCTCGAAATTGGCGGCGACCCGGAACCGTTGCCCGTCGGCCTTAAACTGTTGCCGAGGTAGCACCAGCTTTGACGACCTAAAGATACTGGCGATCCGCTCGGGCGTCTCCAGCTTAAGCGTCCCCTCGTTCCCATACTCACGCGAGTTCAGCGCCGCCTTCTCAAGGGCCAGCCAAGCCCAAAACTCATCGAGGCGCACCACGACCTCTCGGCCAATCTCGATCAAGTCCTGACCGAACTCCCAGATCATCCGCTCCCCATCGCTGCGGCCTTCCTCGATGGTGCGCGTCTTAGCAGAGGACATCGGCGCGTGCAGGCCCGTCGGCACAGGTCCCTTTTCGCGCACATACGCATGCGCCCAAGCGGCGATAGCCGGTAGCGCCTCATCCGATTGCAGCCAGCCGTAGAGCCCCGTCCAATAGCTATGGTCCCTCGGCTCCTCGGTAACGCCCGGGATCAGCCAACGCCGGTCTTGGTCGTCAACCTTCAGCGCGCGAAAGGAATTGGAGCTAGCGACCACATGGATGTGGTTAGTGATGCTAAACGCCTTCTCATACTTTTCGTTCACCATCACGTTCGCGTCGGTGATGACCGACTTTAATTGGTTATAGGCCTTGGCAGTGTGGCCGTCGTATATCTCGCCAATTACAGCCAACCGCCGAAATGCGAGCCACGATGTGAACTGGCTATCGACGGCCATCTTGGGCGTCGGAAAGGAGCAGTTCGCCAACCCGACCAGCGGCACTAAAATCTTTTCGGCCAGCGTTGTCTTCCCGACACCTTGGGTATGAGAGATCAGTAGCACGCCATACGACATGCGAATGTCCGGGCGAGCGATTAGGGTTGCGATCCACCTCTTTACCTGCTCGCGGTCGTCGGCATCAGGTATGAGATATTCAAGGTATTCCTCGAACATCGTCACATCGCCCTCACGCGGCACGATAGGCGAGGGCTGATAGATATTCACCACTTGCGCCCTATCGAAAGAGATGCGGCCCGGGAGCTGTCCTGGCTCGTAGATAAGGGTCTCCGCCCTCGCGGACGGATATTTGCGCAACAAGGCCGCGACGTTGGGCGTGTCCGAAAAAGGCGCGATGTTGATATTGAACTCGGCCTCGTCGTAGCGCCGCTGCAAATTCGACCGATTCACGAAAACAGCGGGCTTAACCGTAAAGTGCCACTCGTCCACGAACTCGGGGCGCAGCCGATCCTTGCCGCTCGTCGCCCACGTCGCGGGCTCGGTGCAGTCCTCTAGGGATGGCCCGACATAGATCTTGCGCCCTTTCTTTTCCCTGAACAGCGCTTCCGGGAACGGGTCAGCCAAGTCGAATTTTCGCGGGAAGGCGTCGCCAAAGCGCACCACGCCCAGACGGCGCTTGAGAGTGCGAGATATGTAGGGTGCGGCATTCTCGCCCGCAGGGTCATTGTCACAAACGAGGACGACGCTCACGTGAGGGGAAAGCGCCGCTATCGGCCCCCAATCGACGCGATGAGGGTTTGGCGCGCCCCCGGGCCAGCCGAGATGGGCGCCGTACTTGAATCGCTGCGCCCAGGGGCAGCCAGCGATTGCGGCGCGCTCCGCCTTCGTCCGCATGGATTTATCAAGGCTATCGACCATCGCCTGCACATGCTTGGCGGTCTTTGCGCCCTCGTGCAGGAAAACCTCCGGAGCATGTTTCAGGCGGTCCAGGCCATATAGCGGCAGCAGGCAATCCGGCTCCATGCACTTCCATTCCCCATCGTCCCACCACGACCAGGGCAGGTCGGCCTTGTTGCCGTCCTCCTTGATGATGCGCTGCTGGACAAAAGGGATGCCGCCCTTCGCGTTTCGGAAAACAAATAGGGTTGGCTCGCGGCGGTGCTTTTTACGCAGCATCGTGTGCAAGTCGAGCAGCTTCCCCTCGGTCGTAGGAACCCACTGCGGCCACTTCGCGCTCGCGCAATCCGCCTTAATGGCGGCCTGTTCCGTCTCGGTGGGTAGCTTTTCGTCGGGGATCTTGCCCCCGCGCGCCTCGCGGACATCGATCTCGCCGTCTTTGGCGATGGTGATCACGTACTTATCGTGGTGATAGAGGTCGCGGTCCTGCTCGCGGATAACATACCGGCGGAAGTGCCGCTGTTCCGCGCCGATGCGACCAATGTAGGCGGCGAGCCCCGGAAGGTCGCGATAATTGAATTGGCGACTCATTTCGCATCACCTCGCACCGCGAGGCGCCCAGGAATTGGATGCGGCCCGTCCTCGTCATAGAACCACGCTGGCGCGTTCGGATCGGTAACGAGCGGCGGAACGATCCGCCAGGGCCAATTGCCATCGACGTCAGGGTCAGAGGTTCGGCACCAGCAATCCTCGCCGGTGCGCGTGTATCGCGGGCACCGCTCATAGCGAGGGTTGGCGATCCAAGCGCAGTAGCGGCGCGGCTGGCCCTCGCGCGCTGGATCGGCTGGATGATCCCGGCGTCTCATCGCGCACCGCTTGCGCGTAGCTTCTGGTCTTGCCGCTCGACCAGTTTCTTTTGATACGCGGCGACTTCGTCAGCGAAATAGCCGACCGCACGGCCCGCCGCCGACAGCGGCACGCGCTTCGGAAAGTCGGGATCATTCTTTTCGTGCTCACGCAACTGGGTGAAGCCCAGCGGCAGGTGGTCCCTCAACTGCTGGCGGCGGATAATCTTTCGTGGTTGATCGCTCATTGTCTCTCTCGCTCGTTGCGCGACGGCGGGTGCCGTTCGCGGCCTGTCGAGCGCGAAAGATCGAGGAGAAGGGCGGAAAAAAGAACCGCCCCGAATTCGCGGGAATTCGGGGCGGGCACCTTTTATCCCTGCGGGATCAGGGGCTTCAAAAGATCGGATCAACGTCTACCTCGATAGAGGCTCGGCAGAAATCTATGTTGATCCACCAGAATGGCCCGAAGCGCCCTTTCCACGGCTCGGCGTCCCGGATATTGTTCTGCACGTCGCTGGCCGGGAGAGTAACGATGGCATTTGCCTCCCGGTCCCTCAGCACGACGAATGAACGCAGCACCTTCTCCTGCTTGCCCTGGGCAACCATCAAATAATCGAGCGCCTTTTGTGACAGTGCGAAGTCGTCCCCTCGGGGCGACTTGTCGATCACAATGGCAAGCTCGCGATCATCAGCATTGTAGAACGCGCAATTTGGATAAAATCCGTTTTGCGCGTTCAGGGCTCTGCTGAATGGCCGCCACTTTCTGTTTGTTAAGTCGATCATTGTTTCCGTCCTCTAGGGATTGCGGCGAAACGCGCGCCGCACACGCGCAGCACTATTGCCACGCGGGGACAAGTCATTAGGCGCACATGGGCTATTTCGCACCAGCCCCCTTTTTGCGGGCATTCGGGGCGGCTTTGCGTTTCGAGGCTGCGCCGCGAAAGCCCTTTCGCTGGCGTCTCTCGGAGTCACGTTTATAGTCGATGGAGTTTTGAAGCGTGGTACGCGGTATGCCCATATCGCGCGCGACCTCAGTAATGGCATCTTCCTTCGATAGCCGCTCCTGACGCATCTTTTCGGCCACGTGCTTTTTCGCCTCAGCGAGGTTTTTGTCAGACTCAGACTGTTCGTATATCGGCAATCGCTTGTGAATCAGGTGGCGGTACAAGCAATCCGCAACCACGTTGCGCTCCCATTCGTCCATCAATGGCCTCGCAGCAATCAATGCGATCACTGGATCGAGTTTTTCGGTTCGATCCGCTTTTTCCACAATCTCAAATACGGGGCTGCGGACCTGGTCACCGGTGAGGATTGGCCATTCAAAGTCTGTTGCCTTGTCATTCTCAAAACCGGTAAGTTCGTCGGCATAGGCAGCCTTTATCGCTTTCAATGCAGCCCGGGAAAGGCTGGAATCTTTCCACCATTGCTTGCGCGGCCTCGACGGCGACTTGCTAGCGTAGCCGATCTTCTTTCTCGCCTTCATTCCGCCGCCTCTTGCATCAGCACCACATCGCAATAGCGTGCCCAGTCCGCCATTAGCCGCCGTCGCTTCTCGAACAAGTCGCCACGACGATATGCGGCCTCGACCTTGTCGGCAACGACATGCCATAGCGCCGCTTCGCTGACATGGTTCGGGTAGCTGGTACTCTCGGAACACCAATCCTTAAAGCACGACCGGAACCCATGTACGACGATGTCGGCATTGTCTTGCTTCGGGTCTACATATTGACCCTGGTTCATACGCTCGATCACGGCCGACATCGCCGCCCCCGAAATACTAGTGCCGGTGCGCGGGCCGATGAACACGTGAGGGTTGCCGTTCTCGCGCGGCAGCTCCTGTAGTATTTCGACGGTCCTGTCCGACAGCGGGACGCGGCGGGGCTGGTCCCCAAATATTTTCGTCCCTGCACGGTCGGGCGCTACCGTCCATACCCGGTTCTTGAAGTCAATCTCCTCCCAGGTCGCGCCAATGACGGCCCCCGACCGGGCGGCGGTGAGGATCAGGAACTCCAGCGCGCGCGCCGCCACACCGGTGCGCTCTCGGAGGTCGGACATGAATGCCGGTAGCTGTTCGAAGGGTAGCGCAGGGTGAGGCTTCTTTTTCGCTCTGGGGATCAGCTGCGTGGATAGGAAGCCGCGCCAGCGCGCCGGGTTGTCTCCGGAGCGATAGTTCCGCACGGTCGCCCAACTAAGGACCGTTTCGATCCGGCTCCTGACTCGGCTGGCCGTCTCTGGGCGTGCCTTCCAAAAGGTCGTGCCGTCAATCTTTTGTTCGAGGACTTTGAGGATCAGGCCAACATCAATATCGGCCACCGCGACATTGCCGACGAAGGGGAAGGCGTAGGTGCGCAACGTGGCGATGAATTGAGCGGCATGTTTCGCGTTCTTCCACCGATCCTTATTACCCTCATAATAGTTTTCGGCGCACTGCGCGAATGTTAGCCGCCGCGCCGCCGCCGCTTTCGCCTCCTCGCGGGTTTGAAGCGGGTCGAGGCCGTCCGCGAGCTGCTGGCGCACCTTGCGCGCTCGCTCGCGGGCCTCGGGAAGCGAAAAGGTCCGCAAAGGGCCAAGGCCCATCCATCTCTCGCGCCCGCCGCGCTCCCACCGAAAGATCCAAGAGCAGGATGCTGAAAAATCGGGTTTGGAGAGCGATTTTTTCGGTGCGTGCAGCGGCGCCGAAGGGAATGACAGAGCGTGATCCGGGCTGCATTTCGAGTGGCGGCTATGATTTTGCTTC
>JARRNI010000091.1:0-16265 GCA_037385125.1 Pseudolabrys sp. | reverse complement strand
CGTTCGGCTGCTCGACCAGCAGGATGTTGCGGTAGTAGCCGGCGTCGCGCAGATAGGCCAGTTTGTCCTCGTCGCGGCCCTTGCCTTCGACCTCGCCGGCATATGTATAAAGCGCACGCGCCTGCCCGATCAGATCGAGCCCCATATTGCCGAAGGCGAGATCCTCCTCGATCACCGCCGCATGGCCGACCCATTCCGACAGCCGATGCCCAAGCACCAGCGCGTTGTCGGCCAGCCGCAGCGTGTATTGGAACAGAGGCGTGTCGGTCATCGTTTGCTGTCTCGTTTTCTTTCACCTCTCCCCGCTTGCGGGGAGAGGAGAAGAATTCACATATGTCCGACTTCGTCGGGGATTTCGTAGAAGGTCGGATGGCGATAGATCTTCGACGCCGTCGGCTCGAACATCATGTCCTTGTCGGCCGGATCGGAGGCGGTGATCGCCGACGACGGCGCCACCCACACCGACAAGCCCTCGCCGCGCCGGGTATACGTATCGCGCGCGGCGTGCAGCGCCATGGTGGCGTCGACCGCATGCACGCTACCGACGTGGCGGTGCGACAACCCGTTACGCGTGCGGATGAAGACTTCCCACAGCGGCCAGTTCTTTTCGGTCATGGTCGTTCTTCCTCTTGGATTATTCGGCAGCGACCTGCATGGCGGCTTCGGCGCGCTGGCGGCGCTTCTCGGCGTAGGCACTCGCGGCTTCCCTCACCCAGGCGCCGTTGTCGTGCGCGGCGCGGCGCTGCTTCATGCGCTGCTTGTTGCAGGGCCCGTTGCCAGAGATGACCTGCTTGAACTCGGTCCAGTCGATCTCGCCGTAATCCCAATGGCCGGTCGCCTCGTTGAACTTCAGGTCGGCGTCCGGAAACGTCAGGCCGAGGAAATGGCCCTGCGGCACGGTGGCATCGACGAACTTCTGGCGCAGCTCGTCATTGGTGAAGCGCTTGATCTTCCAGCGCATGGTCGCGTCGGTGTGCTGGCTGTCCTTGTCGGGCGGGCCGAACATCATCAGCACCGGCCACCACCAGCGCTCCAGCGCCTCCTGCGCCATCGCCTTCTGCTCCGGCGTGCCGCGGCAGAGCGCCAGCATGATCTCGTAGCCCTGGCGCTGATGGAAGCTCTCTTCCTTGCAGATGCGGATCATGGCGCGGGCATAGGGCCCATAGCTGCAACGGCAGAGCGGAATCTGGTTCATGATCGCCGCACCGTCGACCAGCCAGCCGATGATGCCGATGTCGGCCCACGAAAGCGTCGGGTAATTAAAGATGGAGGAATACTTCGCCTTGCCGGCGAGAAGCTGGTCGATCATCTCCTCGCGCGAGGTGCCGAGCGTCTCGGCGGCGGCGTAGAGATAAGCACCGTGGCCGCCCTCGTCCTGCACCTTGGCGAGCAGCGCGGCCTTTCGTTTCAGGGAGGGCGCGCGGGTGATCCAGTTGCCTTCCGGCAGCATGCCGACGATCTCGGAATGCGCGTGCTGGCCGATCTGCCGCACCAGCGTGCGGCGATAGGCCTCCGGCATCCAGTCATTGGGCTCGACCTTCTGCTCGGCGTCGACGCGTGCCTGAAAGCGCGCCTCCTGCGCAGGATCGGCAGCGGACGCGGCGGATTCCGGGGTCAGGCCCTGGGTATACATCGAGCGTCCTCCAGATGGCGGTTGGACCCGCAGCTTATGGGTAATAATACGTTACGGAAATCGGAAACGTCAAGTTTTCTTGTAACGTAACAAGGGAGGAACGCCCTGTTTCCCGGGCCTTTCAGTGCAGCGCTAAGTGGCGAAACGGGCGGGAAAATCCGGCCCGGGCGGCGGCAGCGGGCCGTCCTGCCGGCTGGCGTGGGTATCCAGATATCCTTCCGCGCGGCCGACGATCCGGCGGTAGATGCGGGCGGTGAGCGCGCGGGCGTCGCGCCCCGGCCAGTCGGCCGGCAGCAGCACGGCGGGCAGCCCGGGATCGCGCAGCACGATGCGGCGGAATTCATGGATCAGCAGCGTGCGCGCCACCAGGGCATCGGCCTCCGACAGGGTATCGCCGTTGCCGAGCGCTTTCTCCAGCGGCGTGAAGCGGTCGATGAAGGCGCGGTAGCCTTGCGCGATCGGGCCGAGCTTCCAGGCCGCATCGGCCAGGGTGACCACTTCATCGCCGGCCTCCGCATCGACAATGAAGACTCCCTCCTTGTCCGGCAGCTTCGGCGGCTTGGCCCAGGCGACGAACGCGGTCGGACTGAGCGCGGCGAACCCGGCCTCTTCCAGACGCTTGCGCAGCCGCGCGCGCTCGCCGATCGCGGGCCCGAGCAAGGCAATGCGCAATTTGCCGTCGAACGCCGGCGCGTGCGCGAAATAGATGCGGCGGGTGGCTTCCATGAAGCTGCCCTGCCCGCGCCGCGACAGCCGGTAATAGCTGTTGCGTCCGACCTTCACCCGCTCCAGCCAGCCGTCGGCGGTGAGCCGCGACATCGCCGTGCGCACGTGGCCGGCGTCGATGCGAAACAGCGCCATGATCTCGGTGAGCGAGCCGAGCCACAGGCTGCCGCCGCGCGGCACGATGGCATCGCCGTAAAGCGTGACGATCAACGACCAGGCGCGCACCGGCGGTTTGCGGTGAAACTGATCGACCAGCGCGGCGACGACGGCGGAAACCGGCCTCACCCTTCCCTTTTGTCGCACCACTTGGGCCTCTCCCCGCGGAAACATAATTCGTCCGCTGTCGATAATGCCAGCGGCGTCAATATGCCATAGACTAATCGCTAGTCCGTGACCCGGACCGCAAGCCCCAAAGGAACCGTTCGATGAAGCTCGAAAGCTATGTGCGTGATGCCTGGGCCGCGCCCGGCTGTGAATTGATCGACGTGCGCAGCGCGGTCACCGGCGAGGTGGTGGCGCAGGTGGCGAGCGGCGGGCTCGACATGGGCGAGGTGCTCGCGCACGCACGCAAGGTCGGCGGCCCCAACCTGCGCAAGCTGACCTTCCACCGGCGCGCCGAGATGATCAAGAAGCTGGCGCAGCTGCTGACCGAGCGCAAGGAAGAGCTCTACAAGCTGTCGTTCCAGACCGGCGCCACCCGCGCCGACGGCGCCATCGACATCGAAGGCGGCATCGGCACGCTCTTCGTCTATGCCTCGAAGGGCCGGCGCGAATTGCCGAATTCAACTTACCTGATCGACGGCAGCGTCGAGCAGCTTTCCAAGGCCGGCAACTTCGTCGGCCAGCACATCGTCACCTCGCTGCAGGGCGCCGCGGTCCACATCAACGCCTTCAACTTCCCGTGCTGGGGCACGCTGGAAAAGCTGGCGCCTGCCTTGCTCGCCGGGGTGCCGGTGGTGACCAAGCCGGCGACGGTCACCTCCTATGTGACGGCGGCGATGGTGCGCATGATCGTGGAGTCGCAAATTCTTCCGCCCGGGGCGCTGCAATGCATTATCGGCTCGACCGGCGATCTGTTCGACCATCTGACCGGCCAGGACCTCGTCGCCTTCACCGGCTCGGCCAGTACCGCCGAGAAGCTGCAGCGACATCCGTCCATCGCACACCATTCGGTGCGCTTCACCGCCGAGCGCGACAGCCTCAATGCCGCGATCCTGGCGCCGGACGCCGCGCCCGGCACGCCGGAGTTCGACCTGTTCGTCAAGGAAGTCGCCAAGGAAATGACGGTGAAGGCCGGGCAGAAATGCACCGCCATCCGCCGCGCCCTGGTGCCGAACGCGCAGGTCGACGCCGTCATCGACGCGCTGCGCGAGCGCCTCGCCAAGGTGAAGGTCGGCGACCCCGCGCTCGAGGGTGTGCGCATGGGCCCAGTGGTCGGGCTCGATCAGCGCCGCGACGTGATGGGACAGATCGATAAACTCAAGACCGAATCCGAAATCGTCGTCGGCGATCTCGCCGGTTTCGCGGTCGAAGGCGCCGACCGCGAGCACGGCGCCTTCCTGCCGCCGACGCTTCTGCATTGCACCGATCCGATCAATGCGGTGAGCGTGCACAATATTGAAGCCTTCGGCCCGGTTTCTACCGTCATGGGCTATGACGGGCTCGATCAGGCGGTTGCGCTGGCCAACCGCGGCGAAGGCAGCCTGGTGGCTTCGCTCTACAGCAGCGACACTGGCGCAACCCGCGACCTCGTATTCGGCATCGGCTCGTTCCACGGCCGCATCATCGTCATCAACCGCGACTGCGCCAAGGAGCAGACCGGCCACGGCTCGCCGCTGCCCCACCTGGTGCACGGCGGTCCGGGCCGCGCCGGCGGCGGTGAAGAACTCGGCGGCGTGCGCGGCGTCGAGCACTATATGCAGCGCACCGCGCTGCAGGGCTCGCCCACGATGATCTCGGCCATCACGCAAAGCTGGATCAAGGGCGCGCCGGAAATCGAACAGCCCAAGCATCCGTTCCGCTACGGCTTCGAGGACCTGGAGATCGGCCAGAGCTTCCACTCCAAGACCCGCACCATCACGCTCGATGACATCGAGCACTTCGCCCACTTCACCGGCGACACCTTCTATACCCACATGGACGAGGAGGCGACCAAGGGTCATCCGTTCTTCCCCGGCCGCGTCGCGCACGGCTATCTGCTGTTGTCGTTCGCCGCTGGGTTGTTCGTCGATCCGGCGCCCGGCCCGGTGCTGGCCAATTACGGGCTCGACAATCTGCGCTTCCTCAAGCCCGTGCAGCCGGGCGAGAGCATCAAGGTGCGGCTGACGGTGAAGCAGAAAAGCCCGCGTAACGCGCAATACGGAGAGGTGCGCTGGGACGTCGAGATCGACACCGACAAGGACGAGCCGGTGGCGACCTACGAGCTGCTCACCATGAACGCGCTGAAAGCTTGATCGACCTGAGATCGCGCTTCTTGTCGCGCGCAATCACTCGCGCGGAATCACCGCCGTCGCCTCGATCTCGACCAGCGCATCGGGCTCCACTAGGCTCTTGACCTCGACCAGCGCCATTGCCGGATAGTGCGCGCCCATTACCTTGCGATAGACGGCACCGAGATCGGCCAGCGAATTGCGGTAAACGTTTATGTCGACGACGTACCAGGTCATGCGCACGACGTGCTCGGGCCGCGCGCCGCCGCTTTGCAGTACGGCGACGATGTTCGTCAGGGTTTGCTGCGTCTGGGCAACGAACCCGTCGGGAAACCGGCCCTCGGTATCCCAGCCGATCATGCCGCCGAGATAGATCATCTCGCCACGCGCCAGGATCCCGTTGACGTAGCCGCGCGGCCGCGGCCAGCCCTCCGGCAGCAGCACGGTATGACCATTTGAAGCGGCCGGTGGATTTCGCAGCGTCTGCGTCAAGGGAACCTCCATTGAGACGGGGGCGCGAACACAATCCTACGAGTCCGATGCCGTTACAAGCACCCTTGCGTCCGAACGGCATCGCCATGTCAAGAAGCCAGCCTGCAGCCGGCACGCGCCGCCGCCAGCCGCCGCAATTCGAAACGCTGCAATTTGCCGCTTTCGGTGCGCGGCAGCGCGGCGACGAATTCGATCTCGCGCGGATATTTGTAGGGCGCGATCGTCGCTTTGACGTGATCCTGCAATTCGCGCATCAACGCCGCATCACCACTGTGGCCGGGACCCAGCACCACATAAGCTTTCACGATCTGCCCGCGCTCCTCGTCCGGCACCCCCACCACGCCGCACTCGGCAACCGCCGGGTGCGCGAGCAGCGCCGATTCCACTTCGGGACCAGCGATATTGTAGCCGGCCGAGATGATCATGTCGTCGGAGCGCGCTTGGTACCAGAAGTAGCCGTCGGCATCCATGACATAGGTGTCGCCGGTCACGTTCCAGCCGTTCTCGACGTATTTCGTCTGCCGGGCATCGGCGAGATAGCGGCAGCCGGTCGGCCCGCGCACCGCCAGCCGGCCGGGCCTGCCCGGCGGCACCTCTTCGCCCCTGTCGTCGATCACTTTCGCCTCATAGCCGGGCACGACCTTGCCGGTGGCACCGGGGCGCGCGTCTTCTTCCACGCTGCAAACGAAGATGTGCAGCATCTCCGTGGAGCCGAGGCCGTCCTGCATGATGATCCCCGTGGCCTCGCGCCAGGCATCGAAGGTGGCCTTCGTCAGGGTCTCCCCCGCCGAGACGCTCTTGCGGAGCGACGCGATGTCGTAGTCCTGCACCTTGGGGGCCATCGCGCGGTAGGCGGTCGGCGCTGTGAAACAGATGGTGGCGCCGTACTCGGCGATGGCAGGCAACAGCGCCTCCGGCGGCGCCTTCTCCAGCAGCACCGTCGACGCGCCAATGCGCAGCGGGAACAGCACCAGGCCGCCGAGTCCGAAAGTGAAGGCCAAAGGCGGCGAGCCGATGAAGCGGTCGGCGGCGGTCGCCCGCAACACGTGTTTGCCGTAGCCGTCGCAGACCGCCAGCATGTCACGATGAAAGTGCATGGTGCCTTTCGGCTCGCCGGTGGTGCCCGACGTGAAGCCGATGAGGCAGACATCGTCGGTGGCCGTCGACGACGCCGCCGGCCTTGATGACCGCAAAATAGGCCGCCACCATCATCGGATTGTTGGCCGAGCGCAGCAGAACGCGATTGCCCGGCACCATGCCGAGGTCGCGGGTCAGCACATTGGCGATGCGGTTCACCCGCTCGGCGAGTTGCGCGTAGTTCAAATCTTCGTCCGGCGAAATCAGGCAAGGACGGTCGCCCTGCCCCGCCGCAACCCACCTGTCGACGAGCGCAGTGGCGCAATTGAGCCGGTCGGGATATTGCAGCTCCGGCAGCGTGAACAGGAGATCCGGCCATTGTTCCAACGGCGGCAGGTTATCGCGGGCAAAGGTGTCGATATGGGCCGAAGGAGTCACGATGAGCTCCTGTTCGCTTATTCGGCGGCGAGCGCCGATTTGGTGGACCGGCTCTTCAGCAGTTCGCGGGCAATGACGATTTTTTGCACCTCCGTCGCGCCCTCGTAGATTCTCAATGCGCGAATCTCGCGATAGAGCTCCTCGACCTTAACCCCTTTGGTGACGCCGAGACCGCCGAAGAGCTGCACCGCGCGGTCGATGACCCGCTGCGCCGATTCGGTCGCGAACATCTTGGCCATCGCCGCCTCGCGCGTGACGCGGGCCGCGCCGCGATCCTTGGTATAGGCCGCGCGGTAGACCAGCAGGGCCGCGGCATCGACATCGGTGGCGCTGTCGGCGATCGCCGCCCGGCTGAGCTGCAGGTCGGCGAGCGGCGCGCCGAACAGCTTGCGCGTGGCGCCGCGCTCGATCATCTCGGCGAGCGCCCGGCGGCCAAAGCCGAGCGCGGCCGCCCCGACGGTCGAGCGGAAAATGTCGAGCGTGGCCATTGCCACCTTGAACCCCTCGCCCGGCGCACCCAGCCGGTTGGCGAGCGGCACCCTGACGCCGTCGAAGCGGAGCGTGGCCAGCGGATGCGGCGCGATGACGTCGATGCGTTCCGCGACCGACAGGCCGGCGGTTTCGGCATCCACCACGAAAGCGGACAAGCCGCGCGCGCCCGGCGCTTCGCCAGTGCGCGCGAAAACGACATAGTGATCGGCAATGCCGCCATTGGAAATCCAAGTCTTGGCACCGTCGATGCGCACGTGGCCGGGGCCGTCCGGCGTCGCACTGGTGGCCATCGCGGCGACGTCGGAGCCGGCTTCCAATTCGGACAGCGCGAAGGCGGCGATCGCCCGGCCCTCGGCCACCGGCGTCAGATAGCGCGCCTTTAGTTCCGGCGTGCCGTAGAGCGTTATCGCCCCGGTGCCGAGCCCCTGCATGGCGAAGGCGAAGTCGGCAAGGCCGTCGTGAAAGCCGAGGATTTCGCGCGCGAGGCACAGGGTGCGAACGTCGAGTGCCTCGTGCATGCCGCCATAGGCCGCCGGCACGGTTGGCGCCAGCAGGCCGGCTTCCCCGAGGGCCTTGACCCGGGCGCGGCAGGCGGCGTCGACGTCGTCGTGCGGCAGTCCCGGCAAAGTCGCGCCGGCCCAGTCCGACAGCTCTTGCGCAAAGCGCCGGTGGCCGTCGTCGAAAAACGGCCAGCGCAGCGTCTCAGCCAGGGCCTCGGTCAGCGCCATTCAGTTGCCCTCGAATACCGGTTTGCGCTTGTCGGCGAAGGCGTGAAAGGCGCGCGCGAAGTCCTCCGTTTTCATGCACAGCGCCTGAGCGACGGCTTCCGCTTCGATCGCCGTCTCCACCGACATGGCCCACTCCATGTCCAGCATGCGCTTGGTCATGGCATTGGCGAAAGTCGGGCCGGCGGCGAGCTCGCCGGCCAGCGTCGTCGCTTCGGCGAGCACGGCGTCGGGCGCGGCGAGCCGGTTAAAGAAGCCCCAGCGTTCGGCCTCTTCGCCGCCGAGCACGCGGCCGGTGTAGAGCAGTTCGGCGGCGCGACCCTGGCCGATGATGCGCGGCAGGATGGCGCAAGCCCCCATGTCGCAGCCGGCGAGCCCAACCCGGTTGAACAGAAAGGCGATCTTGGCCTTCGGCGTGCCGATGCGGATATCGGAGGCCATGGCGACGATCGCGCCAGCGCCGGCGCAGACACCATCCACGGCCGCGACGATCGGCTGTGGCGCCACATGCATCGCCTTGACCAAGCCGCCGGTCATCTTGGTGAAATCGAGCAGGCCCGTCGTGCCCATTTCGACCAGCGGGCCGATGATCTCGAACACGTCGCCGCCCGACGAGAAATTGCCGCCGGCGCCGGTCACCACGATGGCCTTGACCTGCTCGTCCTTGGCGGCGGCAAGGAAGATGCCGGTCATCTCCTGGTAGCTGTCGAAGGTCAGCGGGTTCTTGCGCTCGGGCCGGTTCAGCGTCAGCGTCGCCACCTTGCCGGCGACCTCACAGGTCAGATGGCGCGCCCGGTATTGCGCAAGCGGCAGCGTCACCGGATTGGCGGCGGTCACTGGTTGGCTCCATCGACGATGGCTTTGTGGGCGGACGCTTTTGCCTTGCCGAGCAGGCGCATGAGCGCCGTCCGGTCGCCGGCATTGAGGCCGGCGAAGATTTCGGCGATCCATGCTTCGTGCGACGCGGCCATGGCGCGAAAGTTGCGGCGGCCCTCGGCGGTCAGCTTGACCAGTTGCGCCCGGCGGTCGTTCGGCGCCGGCTGACGGTCCAGCAGGCCTTGCGCCACCAGCCGGTCGACCAGCCCGGTGATATTGCCGTTCGACACCATCAGGCGCTGCGACAATTCGCCGAGCTTCATCCCGGCCGGCGCCTTGTCGAGCTGCGCCATGAGATCGAAGCGCGGCAGCGTAATGTCGAAATTGTCGCGCAGCCGACGACGGATCTCGGTCTCGATCAGAATCTTGCAGCTGAGCAGCCGCAGCCATAGACGCAACTCGTCTTTGTGGTCGTTGGGCCGCTCGATGACCTTGGTTTCCGCATCGAGCGGCAGTTCAACGGCGTCGTCCATGTCTCAAACCTCCCCGCCTGCGACCGTCACCGTCGCTCCGGTGATTCCGCTTGCGGCGTCAGAACAAAGATAGGCGACGGTCGCCGCCACCTCATCAGGAGCGATCAGGCGGCCTAACGGATTCTGCCTGGTGAATTCGTCAAGCGCCGCCTCCTGCGAACGGCCCGTCTTTGCGACAATGCGCGCGATGCTCTCGCGCATCAGCTCGGTATCGGTGTAGCCGGGACAGACGGCATTCACGGTCACGCCTTTCTTGGCCACTTCCAGCGCAAGCGAGCGGATGAGACCGACGACCGCATGCTTGGCGGCGCAATAGGCCGAAACATAGGCGTAGCCCTTGACGCCGGCGGTCGAGGCGACCGCAACGATGCGGCCGAACCGGCGTGCCGACATATCGGCGACCACGGCGTGCATGGCGTTCACGGTGCCCATGAGATTGAGGTCGATCATCCGGCGAAAGGTCTCGGCGTCGCTTTTGGCGAAAGGGACGGACTCGGCACCGCCGGCGTTGGCGACCAGGATGTCGACCGGCCCGCGCTCGGCAGCGGCGCGCGCGATGCCATCCCCGAGCGCGCCGGCGTCGGTCACGTCCGCGGTGAAGAACCCGGCCGCGTCGGCTGCGCTCACGGCTGCGCGCAACGGCGCCTCCCGGCGGCCGGTCACGGTCACCCGGGCGCCGGCGGCGGTCAGTGCCGCAGCAACGGCACGACCGATGCCCTGCCCGCCACCGGTTACCAATGCGTGCCGTGCGCTCACGCTGTCCATCAAGCTCCGCCAATTTTGCGGCAGCCGCGCCGCCGCAATTGTTTTAGGGCTAAATATTATAGGGTTCAACCAACTCGTGGCGAGCCGCGGGTTGCAGCGCGCCGACCAGAACCGGCGGACGCGATCGTCCGGCGGCAGCGAACTATAAGCCGTCCGTTCGCCCAAGGGAAATTATTTTATACTTGAAATAATTGCCTGCCCGCCTAGACTTGTAATGTATGTGGCGCCCGCCTGAACGCATCCGCTATTCGGCCAGCCGCGGCCGCATTCCGTCGCGGGCTGAAGCAGCGGCCTCGCGGCTGTTTTCGCCCGTCCGGGTCGGCCCGCTGACGCTCAAACAGCGCAGCTGGGTACCGGCCATGGTGCCGTGGCGCGCCTCCGAGGACGGTCTGGTGACCGAGGAGGTGATCGCCTGGTACGAGCGCTTCGCGCGCGGCCGTCCCGGCGCCATCGTCGTCGAAGCGACGGGGATCAGGGACATCCCCAGCGGTCCACTCCTGCGCATCGGTCATGAACGCTACGTTCCGGGCCTGCGCCGGCTGGTCGATACCGTGCACGCGGCGAGCGGCGGCGAAACGCGCCTGTTCATCCAGCTCATCGATTTTCTCACCATTCGCCGGCGCCCCGAACGAGAGAAATTTCTGCAGCGCTTCCTCGCCATCACCGACGCCCATCGCGCGGCGCTCGGCGACGCCAGCTTGAGCGACGACGACGTGCGCGCACGGCTCACCGCCATGAGCCACGACGAGCTGGAGGACGTGTTGAGTCCGTCAGAAATGGAAGCCCTCGATTTCGGCTATCGTGAGCGGGTGACCGACACGCACCTCGAGCACATCCGCACCCTGCCGGCCATGCTGCCGGGCCTGTTCGCCGATGCCGCCGCGCGGGCGCAGCAAGCCGGTTTCGACGGCGTCGAGCTGCACTACGCGCACGCCTATACCATGGCGTCGTTCCTCTCGTGCACCAACACGCGCGACGACGGCTTCGGCGGCGCCCGCAAGAACCGGGTGCGGCTACCGCTCGAGGTCTACGCGGCCGTCCGCGAACGGGTCGGCTCCGGCTTCGTCGTCGGCTGCCGCTTTCTGGCCGAGGAATGCATCGACGGCGGCAACACGGTCGACGACGCCATCTTTTTCGGCGGAGCCTTCGCCCGCGCCGGCATGGACTTCCTCTCGACTTCGCGCGGCGGCAAGTTCGACGACGCCAAGCAGCCCGGCGTCGGCTGGGCCGCCTATCCCTACACTGGGCCGAGCGGCTATGAGTGCATGCCGCAATATATTTCCGACGCGCGCGGCCCCTTCGGCCGTAACGTGCAGGCGACCGCGGCCATCCGCGCGGCGGTGCGCGCCGCCGGCTTCGACACGCCGGTGGTGTGCGCCGGCGGGGTGCATAATTTCGAAATGGCGGAACAACTGTTGACGGACGGCGTCTGCGACATCGTCGGCGCGGCGCGGCAGTCGCTCGCCGACCCGGACGTGTTCCGCAAATACGCGCTCGGCCGCGGCGACGAGGTGCGGCATTGCGAATTCACCAACTACTGCGAAGGTCTCGACCAGAAGCATAAAGCCGTCACCTGCCAGCTCTGGGACAAGCTCGATCTCGATGCCCCGGGCGTGCGCAAGACCGCGGACGGCAAGCGCCGCCTCACCGCGCCGGACTGGTCGCCGTAGACCAAAACAAACAACAATTTTTCGAAGGAAGCAGGAAACACGAAAATGCGTATCGTCTGTGTCGGTGGCGGCCCGGCTGGGCTCTATTTCGGCCTTTTGATGAAGAAGGCTAACCCTGAGCACCGGATCTCGGTGGTCGAGCGCAACCACCCTTACGACACCTTCGGCTGGGGGGTGGTGTTCTCCGACGCCACCATGGAGAACATGTGCGCCTGGGACGACAAGACCGCCCAGGAGATCGAGGTCGCCTTCAACCACTGGGACGACATCGAAGTGCTGATAAAGGGCCGGCGCATGCGCACCACAGGGCACGGCTTCGTCGGCATCGGCCGCAAGCGCCTGCTCAACATCCTGCAGGCGCGCTGCGAGGAGCTCGGCGTCAAGCTTGTGTTCGACCGCGAGGTGGACAGCGATCTCGAATTCCCCGACGCTGACCTGATCATTGCCTCGGATGGCATCAATTCGAAGCTGCGCAACCGCTATGAGGCGGCCTTCGAGCCCGACCTGGTGGTGCGGCCCAACCGCTTTATCTGGCTCGGCACCGAGAAGAACTTCGACGCCTTCACTTTCGACTTCCAGCGCACCGAGCACGGCTGGTTCCAGGCCCATATCTACAAGTTCGACGAGACCACTTCGACCTTCATCGTCGAGACCACCGACGAGACGCTGGCCGCGCACGGGCTCGACAAGGCCGACCAGAACACCTCGATCGCCTTCTGCGAGAAACTGTTCGCCGACGTGCTCGAGGGCGCCAGCTTGATGACAAATGCGCGCCACCTGCGCGGCTCGGCCTGGCTCAACTTCAACCGGCTGATCTGCGGCAAGTGGAGCCATTTCAACGGCAAGAGCCACGTGGTGCTGATGGGTGACGCCGCCCACACCGCACATTTCGCCATCGGCTCCGGCACAAAACTGGCGCTCGAAGACGCCATCGAGCTCACCCGACAGTTCAACGCCTTCGGCCACAGCGCCGATAAGATCCCGCAGGTGCTGGCCGCCTATGAAGAAGTGCGCCGGGTCGACGTCGCCCGCATCCAGAATGCCGCGCGCAATGCCATGGAATGGTTCGAGGTGGTCGGCGAGCGCTACGCCGACACGCTCGAACCCGAGCAGTTCATGTATTCGCTGCTCACCCGCTCGCAGCGCATCAGCCACGAGAACCTGCGCCTGCGCGATCCCAAATGGCTGGAAGGCTACGAACGCTGGTTCGCCCAGCGCTGCGGCATCAATGTCGAGCCGGACGTGCGGCCGCTGCCGCCGATGTTCACGCCCTACCGCATGCGCGGCGTGACCTTGGCCAACCGCATCATGATGTCGCCGATGGCGATGTATTCGGCGGTCGATGGCGTGCCCGACAATTTCCACCTGGTGCATCTGGGCAGCCGCGCGCTCGGCGGCGCAGGCCTGGTGTTCGGTGAGATGACCTGCGTGTCGCCGGACGCCCGCATCACCCCCGGCTGCCTGGGCCTATGGAACGACGAACAGGCCGCCGCCTGGCAGCGCATCGTCGACTTCATCCACACCACGCCGGCGAAAGCAGGCCTGCAGCTCGGCCACGCCGGCCGCAAGGGCTCGACCCGGCGCGCCTGGGAGGGCATCGACGAGCCGCTCAAAGAGGGCAACTGGCCGCTGATCTCGGCGTCGGACGGCTCCTATATGCCGCACGGCGCCAAGGCGCGCGCCATGACCCGCGACGACATGGAGCGGGTCAAGGCCGATTTCGTCGCCGCCACGAAACGCGCCATCGCCATCGGCTTTGACGTCCTGGAGCTGCACTGTGCACACGGCTATCTGCTGTCGTCGTTCCTCTCGCCGCTGACCAATGAGCGCACCGACGAATACGGCGGCAGCCATGCGAACCGCGCGCGCTATCCGCTCGAAGTGTTCGCCGCCATTCGCGCGGTGTGGCCCGAGGACAAGCCGATTTCGGTGCGGCTGTCCTGTCACGACTGGACCGAAGGCGGCAATACGCCGGAAGACGCCGCCATCTTCGCCGAGATGTTCAAGCGCGCCGGCGCCGACCTGATCGACTGCTCGTCCGGGCAGGTGTCCAAGGCGGAGCAGCCGGTCTATGGCCGCCTGTTCCAGACGCCGTTCGCCGACAAGATCCGCAACGAGATCGGCGTCGCCACCATCGCGGTCGGCGCCATCTCGGAGGCCGACCATGCCAATTCGATTATTGCGGCCGGCCGTGCCGACCTCTGCGCATTGGCCCGGCCGCATTTGGCCGATCCGTTCTGGACGCTGCATGAAGCCGCCAAGATCGGCGTGAAGAGCGTTCCCTGGCCCAAACAATATCTGTCCGGCAAGGCGCAATACGAGACCAATCTCGAACGGGCGGCGGCTGCCAACGCCCAACAGTGACGCGGAGCTCGCGGCGCATGGCCATCTTTCGCGCGCGACGGCTGGTGCGGTTCGGTCATTGCGACCCGGCCGGCATCGCCTATTTCCCGGCCTATATCGACATGCTCAACGGCGTGGTCGAGGACTTCTGGATCGCGCTCGGCCACCCCTGGACCGATCAGCTCGGCCGCCTTCACATGGGAACGCCCACCGCGCATCTGAGCTGCGATTTCGTGCAGCCGTCGCATCAGGGCGACGTGCTTGTCTTCTCGCTCACCATCGAACGGCTGGGCAAGGCTTCGCTCACACTGGCGCACACGGTTACCCGCGGCGACGACGTCGTGTGGACCTGCAAGCAGGTGCTGGTGGCGATGGATATGACGACCGGCAAGTCGCAGCCCTGGCCCGACGATATCCGCGCGGCGCTGCAGGCCTTCATTGCGGCCGAGGCGCCGGTGGAAACGGCGCGTTAGCGATCGGGCGCTAAGGCGCGCCGGCCAGCATCTTGGCCAGCATGAAGCCGGAGCCGGCGGCGGTGCCCGCGCCGGGCCAAGTCGAGGCGCCGCAGAGATAAAGCGCCTTCACCGGCGTCTTGTAACGCGACCAGCCGAACACCGGGCGGAACATGAAGTTCTGGTCGAGATGATGGCTGCCGGACAGGCTGTCGCCACCGATCAAGTTCGGATTTTCGCGCTCGAGGTCGAGCGGCGAGAAAACCGCCTGGCCCAGGATCTTGCCGGACAAGCCCGGCGCGTAATGCTCGATGATGCCGAGGACGCGCGCGGCGTAGGCGTCCTTGGCCTCGTCCCAATGGGTTACGGAGATTTCCTGCGCCGCATCGCCCCGGATCTCAGCCGGCAAGACGCGCACCTGCACCCAGAGCACGTGCTTGCCCTGCGGCGCCCGCGAGGGATCGATCGCCGTCGGCTGCCCGACCACCAGCACCGGCTCGCGCGGCAAAAGGCCCGAGCGCGCCTGCGCATAGGCCGCCGTCATCACGCCGTAGCTCGGCGCCAGATGCACATAGGCGAAGCGCCTGAGCTCCTCACCCGCCTTCCAGTCGGGCAGATCGGACAGTGCGAGATGGACCATCATCGTGCCCGGCCCGGCGCGGAAGGCCGCGACCTTGGCATCGAAAGCAGCACGCGCGGGCGCCTTGGCGAGCAGCTTGCCGAACACTAGCCGGGGATGGGCATTGGCGATTACCGCGCGGCGCGCGGACAGCACCTCGCCGTCGGCGAGCCGCACGCCGGTAGCCTTGTCGCCCGAGGTCTCGATCTTCTCCACCGCGCGGCCGAGATGCACCTCGCCGCCGAGCGATTTCAGCGTGGCGACCAGCGCGTCGATCATGCTGCCGGCGCCGCCCTGGCCGAGCGCCATGCCGAAGCTCTGATTGGCCATGGACTCGAGATAGGGAAACAGCGCGCCGCCGGCGACGTCGGGCGCGAAGTCGAGGTGCATGCCCCAGGCCGCCATCATCACCTTGAGCTTATCGCTCTCGAAGCGGGCATCGAGATATTCGCGCGGCGACGATAGGACCAGCCGCGCCAGATCGCCGAGCCAGGCGCCGCCTTTCTCGCGATAGGCCTTCCACAGCGTCCGGGCCGCCGCCCATGACGGCATCGGCGCGCCGAGCAGACCGAAGATCGGCGGGGCGTCGCCGGCGAAATCGCCGACCATCTTGCGCCAGGACTCGGCGTCGCGGGGCGACAATGCGGCGATGCGCTTGGCCGTGATGTCGAGATCGTTGCTGACGCCGAGCCAGCTTCCGTCGGGAAAGGCGCTGGAGAAGCAGTCGCCGGCGCCGGCGATGGCGAAACCATTGGCGGTCAATCGGTCCTTGTAGGCGGCGAAGAAAGGCGAGCCGGCGAACATGCTGAGGTTCATGGCAAACAGGTCGTGGCGGAAGCCCGGCAGCGTCACCTCGCGCGTCTTCACCGCGCCGCCCGCTTTCTGTGCCTGCTCGACCACCGCGACCCGCCAGCCCTTGGCAGCTAGATGAACCGCCGCCGCCAGCCCGTTGTGTCCCGCGCCGATGACGATGGCATCGTACATTCGCTCCCCCTCGATCGGTTATTATTGGGGCTGCCGGCGCGCGAGCCAGTCCGGGTCGTTGACCGGCATCG
>JARRNI010000090.1:0-13698 GCA_037385125.1 Pseudolabrys sp. | reverse complement strand
AATCATCGATGCAGCTTGCGACGCTTGGCAAAAGCTCATTGCTCAACCGCAAACAATAACAGCAATCGGTTTGCGCGACTGGGCACACATCAGTCAGTCTCTATGACCGTTGGTATAAGTGCTGCGATAGGCATCGCCGTTTTGTTGCCTTCGAACTGACTTGCGCCGACCTCAACTGACACAAAAACAAAAATCAGATCAACGGCGACGCAACACTTGCGATAATCTCGGAGCGCTCGGATTGGAGACATATGGCCTTGGTTGCGCGGCGGAGTAGGCTGCCCCACTCACTGACATTGCGAACTCGTCAGCCGTGATAACCTTGCAATATAAAGGTAGGATATCGAGCATCGCATCGTAGTTGCTGTCCGTGAACCCGCTCATTGCATCCTTGATGATGGTGGCGTTGTAGCCCATGTTTGCCGCGCGCTTCACCGTCGTTTCCACTACATGTTCGATACATTGGCCGCTGACATAGACATGGCCAACATTGTTGGAGCGCAGGATCTTGTCGAGATCGGTGTTTTCAAAGCTGTCCGAGCCGAAATTAATCACGATGAGCTCGTTATTGTTGGGTCTGAGCGCTTCGATAACGTCGACGTCCCAAGTACCTATAATACCCTTATTCTCGTCTTTTGCGCCCTGCAGTAAAGGATAGAACTGGTCGTCGGGCAATTCGGGAAAGCCGGCGCGCCATCCGATATTGACGAATATAACCAACATCCCCTTGTTGCGCGCCGCCCTGAGAACCTTCTGCGCGTTCTGGATCGAGTTGTTCTTTTCGATCTGCGGAAAAAGGCTCCTTCCCCAGACCCCTTTAGGGTGAGCGACGCTATTTTGCCAGTGCAGCATCAAGAGGGCAGAGTCCGGGGAAACCCGCTTGGACATGACGCTCTCCTTTCAGGCCGACGGACATGTAACAAAGGCTAAACCGCCCACTCGGCGCTGCATGAAGCCAAGTCAAGCGCGTTGGCGGCAACCGCGCAAGGCCTGACCCCTTCGGTGTATGCGCTGGCGTCGTCAAATATGAGCCCGGTCAATGGACCGGGACGGGCCTTCAACGGTGAGGTTTCGCGTTTGTCAGTAGGTTGCCCGCCCGCCAGAAATGTCGAAGACGGCGCCGGTCGTGAACGAGCATTCCGCCGACGCGCAATAGGCGACCAACCCAGCGACCTCCTCCACCGTCACGAAGCGGCCGCGCGGGATCTTGGACAGCATGAAGTCGATGTGCTCCTGCGTCATCTGATCGAAGATCGCCGTGCGTGCCGCGGCCGGCGTGATGCAGTTGACCGAGATGTCGTGGGAGGCAAGCTCCTTGCCGAGCGTTTTGGTCAGCGCGATGACGGCGGCCTTGGAGGCGGAATAGGCCGGCGCGTTCGGATTGCCCTCCTTGCCGGCGATCGAGGCGATATTGACGATGCGCCCGTAATTCTGCGCGATCATCGACGGCGCGACGGCGCGGCAGCAGTGGAACGGTCCGTCGAGATTGACCGTCATGACCTGCCGCCAGGCTTCGAGCGGATACTCCCAGGTCTTGGTATTGGGGCCGGAGATGCCGGCATTGTTGACCAGAATATCGATGCGGCCGAGCGCGCTCAGCGTTTCGTCAAGCGCGCGCTCGACATCGGCGTAGTTGCCGACATCGACAGAGAAAGCGGTGGCGCCGGGCAGTGCTTGCGCGGTTTCGCGCGCCAGGGCGATATCGCGGTCCCAGATCGCCACCTTGGCGCCGGAGGCGAGAAAGCGCTCGACGACCGCCCGGCCGATGCCTTGCGCGCCGCCAGTGACGACGGCAGTGCGGCCACTCAGATCGATAGTGTTGGCCATGTCTAGCTCTATGAAAAAAATGAGGGCCTTTCGCGCCGGCAGGCACGATCGGCCCGAGGGGACGTCATCCATCACTATATTATATTCGGCCACGCCCGGGAGGCGTGGCCGAAGTCTTATCCGCGCTCAGGTCGGCTTTACGGGTACTTCTTCTTGCAGGGCGGGTTTTCGCGGCCCGGCACGCCGATCTTGCGGAATACATCCTCGGGCAGCCCGAGCGTCTGGTTCACGTTCTTGACGACCCGGACCACCTTGTTGACGAGGTTGCCGTCCTTGTCCTGGACGACCTCGGTGACGAAGTTGGTGCCGATCGCCTGCCGGTTGTGATCGAGCTTGATCTGGCCGACCGGCGAGTCGAGCACGAGCGAGGACAGCGCGGCGCGGAACTTCTTCTGGCCGTTGCTGAGGTCGCCCTTGACCTTGTCGAGCGCCTGCAACGCCGCATCCGTCGCATTGTAGTAGCTGACGGCGCAGATCGACGGGCCGGTGAAGCGGGTCTTGAAGTAACCCTTCTTCGGGAAGTCCTTGTAGGTCTTCACGAAGCTCTGCCATTTCGGGTCCGGATTGGCATCGGCTGCGCCGGTGGCAGCGGGGGTGCCGATCAGCGCCTTTTTCGCGCGGCCCTTCGACGACAGCACGGTCTGATCGATCATGATGGTGCCGCCGATCAGTTTGGCGCTGCCGCCGGCCTGCTGGTACTGGTTGAGGAAGTTCACGGCGTCGGCGCCGCCGAGGCCGAGATAGATGGCGTCGACGTCATCCGGCAACTGCGGGATGAACGAGGAGAAGTCCTTGGTGCCGAGCGGCACCCAGATGCGCTTGGTGATCTTGCCGCCGAGCGGGCAATAATCGAGCACCAGACCGGCGACCTGTGTGTAGACGAAGGCATAGTCCTCGCCGATCGTGGCGATCTTCTTGTAGTGCTTGACGTTGTAGATGTATTGGCCGAGGCCCGCTTGCCACTGGGCGCCGTCCAGGTTGAAGCGGTAGAAATTGGGCGCCGGATTGACAAAGGTCGTCTCCTGCGCGCCGGAGCAGCCGTTGATGATGGTGACCTGCGGCTGAGTCTTGGCATAATCGTGCAGCGCAATGCCCTCGGCGCCCGACAGCGGTGCGATGAGAATATCGACCTTGTCCTGTTCGACCAGCTTCTTGGCCGCGCGCAATGCTGAATCGGGGGTGTCGTCCGATGAGCCCCTGATGATCTCGAGGTCCTTGCCACCCGCTTTCATGTGATGCTTCGCCAAGGCCATGGCGACGCCACGCATGCCGTCTTCGCCGAGCGCGGTGTATGTGCCCTCAAGTGTCGAGAACGTTCCGATCTTGATCTTGTCCGCGGCGTTTGCGGATCCGCTGCCGATCAACGCGGCGAACGCGACCGCGATGGTACATCCCATCACTCTTCGCATTGCTGTTCCCTCCAATCTCCAAGCGCTGGTGAGTTTTCGAGGCCGAGCGCGCTTGCCGGTTGTTGTTGTTGTCGAAAGCGCAAGCGTCGCCCGTTCTGCCCCACCAAATCGTAACAGCGCGGCCAATGCGCGGCCGTGTCTGCCAGTCTGATTCTTTGCTTTCGGCAGGTTCGGCCTCTGGCCAAGTGTGCAGTGCGAAAAGCCGTGCCCATACCACTTGTCAAGGACGCCAAGCGGGCGTTTAATTCAATAAATAAAATAATAACGTACGGGCAAATACGACATCCCGTATGCGGGAGGGGCGTCAATGAGCACTGCTTTGGCAGTCTGTCATGGCGCGTTCGGTCGGGTCACCGTCTATCAGCTCGACCGGCCGATGCGTACGCATGCCCATCGGGAAGGCCACTTGATCTTTTATCTGGCCGGCCCTCCGGGAGTCGTCACGATTTCCGGCTCGCGACATCTAGTTGATCAAAACGCTGGTGTCGCGATTAACCCTTGGCAGCCGCACGACTTTCAGCCATGCCGCCGGGGCGCTCCGTCGGTCATTTTGGTCGCTTATATTTGCGACCGTTGGCTCGATCGCCATCAAGAGGGACGCGGCAATCTGCGCTTCGGTGCCAACCGGATCGATGTCAGACGGCCGATCCGCAACATCGCATATTCGCTTGCCGATGCACTTGTTACGGTGACGAATTATAGGCTCGTCGATCGTGGGTTGAACGATCTTTTCGATGCGTCCTTTGATGAATCTTGGAGCCGTGGCGACCAGCCTAACAACCTCGCGCAGCAACGGGATTGCCTCGACTATCGCGTCCGCAAGTCGCTGCGCCTCTTGCATGATGGTCTGTCGGAGGGCATAGCGATCGACGCGGTGGCGCGCGACGCTGGCCTTTCGCGGCCGCATTTCTACAAGCTATTTCGCGAAAATACCGGGGTAACGCCGGCACTTTACGCCAATACCATGCGTGTTGAGCGAGCGCTCGACTGGCTGGTGGGCTCGCGCGTTTCGGTCACCGACATCGGCTACGAGCTCGGCTTCTCTTCGCAAAGTCACTTTACACATTTCTTTTCCGCGCATGTTGGGATTGCGCCCACGCTTTATCGCACGATCGCGCGGGTCGTGAGCGAATAGCGGTTCGGGCATCCGAGACGCCAATTTCGCCACCGGGCGGACGACCCCGGGGCGCGAAAATCAGACTATCGAGCATGTCCCCTGGGCAGAGCTTGGGTAGGTTTTTCAGGCAGGACTGGGGGAAGGAGTGACCACGGCTTACAGCGATGATGGGGGGGCTCACGGGGTCGCGATTGGGGATACACGTGCCCGCTGGGTCGCACGCCATCCTCTCGCTTCGCTGATCATCGCCATTGTGGTCGTTTTCCTGCTCTGGCTCATACTGGCGCCATGGCCGCTCGGCTTTACGCAAGTATTCGGCAGCAAGCGGCTTTTCGTCACCGCCTTGTTCAACGGCATCACGCTCGGCGGGCTTTATTTTTTTGTCGCCTCGGGCTTCACGCTCATTTTCGGCCTGATGCGCAACATCAATCTAGCGCACGGCTCGCTTTACCTGTTCGGCGGCTATATCGGCTACGAGATCACGCAATGGACCGGCTCGTGGCTGTTCAGCTACGTCGTGGCGTTTGTCTGTTGCGGCATCATCGGCGTTGCCATGCAGGTGCTGATCTTCCGCCGCATGGAGGGCCAGGACTTGCGCCAGACGCTGGTCACGCTCGCGCTTTCCATCATCTTCTCCGACTTGATGCTCTGGATCTGGGGCGGCAACGCCTACCAGATCGATGCGCCCGATTATCTGTACGGACCGTTGCCTACGCCGATCGTCGTTTTTGTCAGGTCGAACGGACACGCGATCTTCCTGCGCTATCCGAGCGTGCGCATCGCCATATTCTTGGCGGCGGTCGTGATCGGCGTCGCCATGTGGCTGATCATCAATCGCACCCGCATTGGCACCATGATCCGTGCCGGCGTCGATGACCGCGACATGCTCTCGGTGCTCGGCTATCGCGTGCAGCTGATCTTCGTTCTCGTCTTCGCGTTCGGGGCGGGACTTGCCGGCATGGGTGGCATCGTCGGCGGCACATTCCAGTCGATCTCGCTCGGCGAGGACACGCACTTTCTCCTTGCTTCGCTGCAGGTGGTCATTGTCGGCGGCATGGGATCGATACCGGGTGCGGCGCTCGGCGCCCTGATCATCGGCTGCGCCGAGCAGTTCGGTCAGGTCTACTTCCAGCATTACGCCGTCATGGGGACATTCGTGATCATGGTCCTCGTGCTCGCGATCCGGCCGCAAGGGCTGTTGGGGAAACGCTGATGGCGCTTACGCAAACCACGGAACCCGAACAATTCGGTCTCGAGCCCGCACAACGCACCACGGCGTTTGCGCGCTGGGTTGCGGAGAACTGGCTGCTGCTGCTGCTGGGGCTGCTGCTGCTGCTCTTGCCGGCAGTCGCGGGCGAGTTCGTGCTCACGCAGATCGTGGGTTGGAGCCTCGACCTCGGGCTGATCGCGTTGTCGCTGATGCTCCTCGCCGGCTATGGCGGCATGGTCAGCCTGGTGCAGATGACGGTGGCCTCCGTCGCTGGCTACACGCTCACAATACTCGGGGCGAGTTCAATCACCGCCATCAGCCTGTTCTGGCCGTGGTGGGTGGCGGCGCCCTTGGCTATCGCGGTCGCCGTCCTGTTCGGGGCGTTTGCCGGCATCCTGTCGGCGCGTACCGAGGGCATCTATACGATCATGATCACGCTCGCGATCGCGGCCGCCTTCTTCTATCTGACCTTGCAGAACTACGCGATCTTCAACGGCTTTAACGGCTTTACGCGGATTCCGGCGCCCAAGTTCTGGGGCATCGACTGGAACGAAGCGGTGCCGCTCTATTATCTGATCCTGTTCTTCGCGGCGGTCGGCTACCTCGTGGTCTTCTATATATCGCGCGCGGCGTTCGGGCTCGCCTTGCAGGGCGTGCGCGACAATCCCCGCCGCATGGAGGCGATCGGCTACAACGTCACCGCCCACCGCGTCGCTGCCTATGCCTTTGCCGCGCTCATCGCCGGGGTCGGCGGCATCCTGATGGTGTGGCTCAACCATCAGATCTCGCCCGGCACGGCCGGCATCCAGGCGACCATCTATCTGTTGGTCGTGGCGGTTGTCGGCGGCGTCAGCCACCCGATCGGCGCCTTCGTCGGCGCGTTCATCTTCGTGCTCCTCCGCACCTTCGCGCTCGACGCCCTGATCGCCGTCGGCCTCGACGGCCGCCGCTTTCAATTGCTCATCGGTATCGGTTTCCTGATCATCATGCTGTTTTCGCCCGACGGGGTGGTCGGCCTCTGGCGCCGGTGGGCGGCGCGAGTACGCGGCAACGGTAACGGTGAGAGGAACGTGTCATGAGCACCGTCGCCGAACGGATCGCCGCGTCCGGCGCCGGCAACGCGCTCGAGCTGCGCGGGGTGAGCCGCCTGTTCGGCGCGCTGACGGCGCTCGCCGACGTCACGCTCACGGTGCGGCCGGGCGAACGCCGCGCCGTGCTTGGCTCGAACGGCGCCGGCAAGACCACCTTGCTCAACTGCATGACCGGCGATTTCCCGCCGACGTCGGGCACCGTGCGTTTCTTCAGCGAGGACGTCACCTATCTGCCGCCGCACGAACGCATCCGTCGCGGCTTGCGGCGCACCTACCAGATTTCGCTGCTGTTCCAGGGCCTGAAGGTGCGCGAGAACATCTATCTCGCCTGCCGCGGCGTGTCGCGCAACCGCTTCTCGTTCTTGCGTACACGCGCACGCGACACGCTTATGGAATCGGTCGCCGATCTCATTTCGCTCGTGCATCTCGAAACGGTCGCCGATCGTCTGGTCGGCGAACTCGCGCACGGGCAACAGCGGCAATTGGAGATCGCGCTGGCGCTCGCCGGCGCGCCGCGCTTCATTCTGTTCGACGAGCCGGCGGCCGGCCTATCACCGACCGAGCGCGGCGACCTCGTCGCCATTCTCACCGCGTTGCCGCCGCACATCGGCTACATCATCATCGAGCACGACATGGACGTGGCGCTGCGCGTGGTCGAGAGCGTCACCATGATGCACAACGGGCGCGTCTTCAAAGAAGGTGCGCCGCACGAGATCGAAGCCGATCCAGAAGTGCAGGAACTGTATCTGGGAGGCGGCCATGGCTGAGCAGCGCCGCACGCCCGCGCTCCTGGAAATCCGCGGCCTCAATGTCTTCTACGGCCGCAGTCACGCCTTGCAGGGCGTCGACCTTAAGCTCGAGCACGGTATTCTGTCGCTGGTCGGCCGTAACGGCATGGGCAAGACCACGCTGTGCAAGGCGATCGTCGGGCTCACGCCGGCGGCGAGCGGCTCTATCCGTTTTCTCGACACCGAGCTGGTCGGCCGCAGCCCTGCGGAAATCGCCAGACTCGGCCTCGGCTATGTGCCGCAGGGCAGGCGGCTGTGGCCCTCGGTGACGGTCGACGAGCATTTGCGTCTCGCCGGCAGCGACAGCGGCGGACAGTGGACGATCCCGCGCATCTACGAGACGTTCCCGCGGCTGGCGGAGCGGCGCCGGAACCTGGGCAACCAGCTTTCGGGTGGCGAGCAGCAGATGCTCGCCATCTCGCGCGCGCTGCTGCTCAATCCGCGGCTCCTGGTGATGGACGAGCCGACCGAAGGCTTGGCGCCGGTCATCGTCGAGCAGGTCGAAGAGATGCTGCTCAGGATCGGCGAGGAGAGTGACATCGGCGTCCTCGTCGTCGAGCAGAACATCGGCGTGGCCACCGCAGTCGCGGAAAAAGTCGCGATCATGATCAACGGCCGCGTCAACCGCATCATGGAGGCGCCGCGGCTGGCGGCCGACCGCGAGCTGCAGCAACGGCTGCTGGGCGTCGGCCAGCACGGACAGGAGGAAGAACCGGTCGAAGCCGCCGAGGAGACGCCGGCCGCGGAAGGCGAAACCCGCCCGGCGCGGCCGCGCGGTCCGGTGCGCGTCTATATTTCCAATCCGACCATCCCGACGCGCTGGTCGCAGCCGGTGCCGGTCGCCCAAATCGAAAGCGCGGCGCGCACGCGCACCATGATGCCCGAGCCCGAGCCCGAGTCAGCGCGTCCGGCGACGACCGTCGATCTGCGGCCCATTCACCGCGGCGGTGTCGCGCCTGTCATCGTGGCCGGGACGCTCGACACCAAAGGCGACGAGCTGCGCTACATTCGCGACCAGATCGCGGCCGCCGGCGTGCGCGTGGTGGTGGTCGATCTTTCGACCTCCGGCCGCCCATCGCCGGCCGAGGTGCCGCCGCACCATGTCGCGGCCTATTACCGCGGCGGGCCGAATGCTGTGTTCACCAATAACCGCGGCGCCGCCATCACCGCCATGGCGGAGGCGTTCGCCGCCTGGATCCGCCGCCAGGAGCCGATCGGCGGCCTCATCTCGGCGGGCGGCTCGGGCGGGAGCTCGCTGGTTGCGCCTGCGATGCGTTCGCTGCCGATCGGCGTGCCGAAAATCCTCATTTCCACCGTCGCCTCCGGCAACGTGTCGCCTTATGTCGGGCCCGCCGACATCATGATGCTCTATTCGGTGACCGACGTCGCCGGGCTCAACTCGGTCTCGCGCCAGGTTCTCGCCAATGGCGCGGCGGCCATGGTCGGCATGGTCAGGGCGCGCGCCAATGTCGAGCGCGAGCATACGCGCACGCGGCGCGCCGGCGGCCGGCCGGCGATCGGCCTCACCATGTTCGGGGTGACGACGCCCTGCGTCGACGCCGTCGTCGACGCGCTCGACGAGGATTTCGAATGCCTCGTCTTCCACGCCACCGGCGTTGGCGGGCAGTCGATGGAGAAGCTGGTCGATTCCGGCGCGCTCGCCGCCGTCATCGACATCACCACCACCGAGGTCTGCGACCTGCTGCTCGGCGGCGTGATGCCGGCGACGGAAGACCGCTTCGGCGCCATCATCCGCAACCGCGTGCCCTATATCGGCTCGTGCGGCGCGCTCGACATGGTGAATTTCGGCCCGATGGAAACCGTGCCCGAGCGCTATCGCGGGCGCACGCTGCACGTTCACAATCCGACCGTCACGCTGATGCGCACGACGCCGGAAGAGAATGAGCAGGTCGGGCGCTGGATCGGCGAGCGGCTCAATCGCATGGAAGGATCGGTGCGGTTCTTCATGCCGGACGGCGGCGTCTCCGCGCTCGATGCGCCGGGCCGCCCGTTCTTCGATCCGCGCGCCGATGATGCATTGTTCAGGGCGCTGGAAGACACGGTCAAGCAGACCGGCTCGCGGCGCCTCATCAGGGTGCCGGCAAACATCAACGATCCGGCCTTTGCGGCGGAAATCGTCGCGGAGTTACATCGCCTGTTCGGCGGGCGCGCGATCCGCCGGCGAGCGAGAGGGTAGTCCCATGGCCCGTATCGCGCGCTCCGACATTTTGGCCAAGTTCAACGCGATGAAGGCGCGGGGCGAGCCGATCATCGGCGCCGGCGCCGGCACAGGGATTTCGGCCAAGGGCGAGGAGAAGGGCGGCGCCGATCTCATCGTCATCTACAATTCCGGCCGTTACCGCATGGCTCTTGATGCCCTATGGTGACGCCAACGGCGTGGTCGTGGACATGGCGCGCGAGGTGCTGCCCGTTGTCAAGCACACGCCCGTTCTCGCCGGTGTGTGCGCCACCGACCCATTCCGGCAGATGGGCCTGTTTCTCGACGAGGTCGCGCGGCTCGGCTTTTCCGGCGTGCAGAATTTCCCGACCGTAGGTCTCATCGACGGGCGTTTTCGCGCCAACCTCGAGGAAACCGACATGGGGTACGCGCGCGAAGTCGAGATGATCGCCCTGGCGCAAGCGCGCGACCTGCTCACCACGCCCTATGTCTTCGATCCGTCGGAGGCAGCGGCCATGGCGCGGGCCGGCGCCGATATCATCGTCTGCCACTTCGGCCTGACCTTGGGCGGCACGATCGGGGCTGCCACCGCCACGCGGCTCGAAGATTGCCCGGCGCAGACCGACGCGATGGCGCAAGCCGCGCTGGCTGAGAACCCGAATGTCATCGTCCTTGTGCACGGCGGCCCGCTCGCCGAGCCGGAAGACGCCGAATACGTGCTCAAGTGCGCACAGCACTGCCACGGCTTCTACGGCGCCTCGTCGATGGAGCGGCTGCCGGTCGAGCGGGCGCTCTACGAGCAGGTCGCAAAATTCAAAGGGCTCAACAAGGCTCAACGGTGAAGAAATCGAGCCCGCGTCGGACCGAAGGTCCGCCGGGCGGGTAGGGAGGTAAAGATGTCTGTCGCCAATGTCGCAGCCTTTATCATCTGGCTGATCGTCGCGATCATCGTAATCGCGGTTGTCGTTTATTTCGTCAACTGGCTGTACCGCCGCTCGACGAAGGAGGTCTCCTTCGTGCGCACCGGCCTGTTCGGCGAAAAAGTAGTAATCAACGGCGGCGCTTTCGTCTTTCCGTTTATCCACGAAACAACGCCCGTCAACATGAACGTGTTGCGTATGCAGGTCGTGCGCAACCGCGAAGACGCGCTCATCACCAAGGACCGCATGCGCGTCGATATTGAATCGGAATTTTATGTGCGGGTGCCGCCCACGCGCGAGGCCGTGTCGATCGCCGCAGCGACCCTCGGTCGTCGCACTATGAACGTCGCCGAGCTCGATGCCCTGCTGTCCGGCAAGTTCGTCTCCGCGCTACGTTCGGTCGCCTCCGAAATGACCATGGTGGAAATGCACGAGCGGCGCGGCGACTACGTCGAGCGGGTCAAGGGGTCGGCGCTGGAAGTGCTCAAGCAGAACGGGCTTGAACTCGAATCGGTGGCGATCACCGATCTCGACCAGACCGATCTCGAATTCTTCAACCCCTCCAACCGTTTTGACGCCGAAGGTCTGACGAAGCTGATTGAGGATATCGAGGCCCGGCGCAAGCTGCGCAACGACATCGAGCAGGACTCGATGATCCTGATCCGCACTCGCAATCTCGAGGCCGAGAAGCAGGCGCTGGATATCGACCGCGACAGTGAAACTGCGCGCCTCAACCAGGAGCGCGACATCGAGGTACGACGCGCCGTGCAGCGCGCTGAGCTCGCCCGCGAGCGCTCGCTGCGCGAAACCGAGGCTGAACAGGCGCAATTTGCCTCGCGCGAGGAGATTGAGAAGACCCGCATCGCGCACGACCGCGCCATCTCCGAATCGCGCATCGCTTCGGAGCGCGAAATCCGCGAGCGCGAGATCGAGCGCGGCCAGCAGGTCGACGAAGCTGAAATCGCCGCCCGCGAGCGAGTCGAACGCGCGCGTATTGCGCAGGAGCGCGTCATCACCGACGAGCGCATCGCCCACGAAGAGGAAACTCGCCGGCGCGAGATCGCCCGCAATCGCACCGTCGAGGAAGACGAGATTGCGGCGACCAAGGCGACCGAAGCCGCCCGCATCGCGCGCGAAAAGGCGTTGGCCGCCGAACGCATCGAGTCCGAACAGGCTACCCGCAAGCTCGAAATCGAGCGCACGCGCGCGATTGAAGAGTCCGACATCGCGGCGCGCGAGACGACCGAGACCGCCCGCATCGCGCAGGAAGAGCGCGTGCGCGCGCTCGACATCGCCCGCGCTCGTTCGATCGACGAGGCGGAAATCGCGGCGCGCGAGGCCGTCGAGGCCGCGCGTATCGGGCAGGAAAAGAAGATTGCGGTGCAGCGCATCGTCTCCGAAGAGGAGACGCGCAACCGCGAGATCGCGCGCATTCGGGCGATCGAGGTGGCCGAGATCAAGGCCCGCGAGTCGACGGAAACCGAGCGCATCGCGCTCGACAAGAGGGTCGCGGCCGACCGCATCTCCGCCGAACAGGAAACGCGCGGTCTGGAAATCGCTCGCAACGAGGCGCTCGAATCGGCCGAAATCACGTCGCGCCAGCTCGTCGAATCGGTGCGCATCCTGCAGGATCGCAAGATCGCCGGCGAACGCATATCGCGCGACGAGGAAGTGCGCTCGCTGGAGATCGCCCGCAACCGCGCCGTCGATACCGCCGAAATTGCAGCGCGCGAAGCGGTCGAGCAGGCGCGCATCACCCAGGAGCAGCGCATCGCCGAGGAACGCATCGCGGCCGAGCAGGGAACCCGGGCGCGCGATATCGCGCGCGAGGAAGCGATCGAGGACGCCGAAATCAAGCGGCGCGAAGCGACCGAGACCACGCGTATCGCCAGCGATCTGGCGCTAGAGCGCGAGCGCATCGCTTCGTCGCGCGCGCGCGAAACCCTCGATATCGAGCGGCGCAAGATCGTCGAGATCGCCGAGCAGGACCGCACCATCGAAGTCGCGGCCAAGCTCGCCGAGCGCGCCGATGCCGACCGCCGCGTGCGGGAAGCCACCGTCGTCGCCAACCAGCAGGTGGAGCGCGCCGACGTGGTGCGCGAGCAGACCATCGATCTCGCCCGGCTTGAGCGCCGGCGCGCGGTCGAGCAGTTCGAGGTGGCGCGCTCGCAATCCTTACAGGAGGCCGAGATCGCCGCCCGCGAGGAGGTCGAGCGCTCGCGCATCGCCTCCGAGCGCGGCATCGACGAGGCGCAAATCCTGCGCGAACGCGAGTTGCGTCAACTCGAAATCGCGCGCGAGACCGCGGTCGAGACCGCGCGCATGGAAAGCGCCATCGAAATCCACCGCAAGTCGCTCGAACAGTCGGCGGCCCAGACCAAGGCCGAGACGGCGCGCGCCCAGGCGGTGGAAGCCGAAGAGCGCGTCAAGACCGTGCGCGAAAGTGAGGCGGCGCGCCGCCGGCGCGAGGTCGAGGTGACGATCGCTGAGAAGGAAGCCGACGAAGTGCGCATTGCGGCGGCCGCCCAGAAGGTGCGGGCCGCGGTGGAAGCCGAGGCGCAGCGTCTCATCAACGAGGCGGAAAACGTGCTCACCGAGGGCGCGCGTGCCTCGCTGTTCCGCCGCCGGCTGCTCGAGCGGATCGAAGGCATCGTGCGCGAGAGCGTCAAGCCGATGGAGAAGATCGAGGGCATCCGCATTCTGCAGGTGGACGGCCTCAATGGCGGCGGAGGGAATGGCGGCCGCAGCGCCACCGACGAGGTGATCGACTCGGCGCTGCGCTACCGCGTGCAGGCGCCGATGGTCGACCAGATCCTGGCTGAGATCGGTATCGAGGGCGGCTCGCTCTCGCGCCTGCCGGGTCTCATCCGCGAAGCGCGCGACATGCAGGCCATCCGCAAGGAGACAATCGGTGATAGTGGCGGTGGCGGCAGCAGCAGTGGCGAAGGTGCCGGTGGTAGCAGTGGTGGCGGCACGCAGACGCCCGCCCGGACGGGCAGGGGGCGCCGCAGCGAACCCTCGTCCGGCGGACAAAGCTGAAGCTAAGCCTTGAGCGGGTAAGAAGGCGAAAGGAACCGAAATGGCTCGCGTCATTGTTTCGAGCGTCATTAACGGGCCCTCCGACCGCGTCTGGGCACGGGTTCGCGACTTCAATGGG
>JARRNI010000089.1:0-10000 GCA_037385125.1 Pseudolabrys sp. | reverse complement strand
CGAAGATGAACTTCGCGCCGCCGCCGGAGGCCGCCGCCGACATCGCGGCCTATATTGAGACGCTGGGGAAGTAGAGCAGCATTGCAAGATTCTCCGTTCCTCGCCAAAGCGAAGCAGCTTTGGCTTCGCGGCGGCGAGCGCGCGGAACGAACGGGGTCTGCATAGCGCCCGGCCGCTTCCAGCGAGCCACATTTCCCCGCGCCAGCGCCGTTACCTCGCTGCGGCTCCGGGCCTTCCCTTATGGGCATCATTTGAATTTTCCGCGCGGCCGGCTGCCTTAAATATGCGGCGACTCCACCGAGCGAGCGCGGCGAGTATCCATGGCCCAGGTCTATTTCCACTACTCCAACACCGACAAGGTGCTCATGAACTACGGCGCGGCGCAGGTTGCCGACATTATGGAAGCGCGCGAGCAGGCCGCGCTGCTGGTGGGAGCGCTGGTCGCCACTCCCGGGCCGGAGGACTGGCGCGACTGGATGCTGCACGCGAGCGACGACCTCGGTGAGGAAATGTTCTCGCTGCCGTTCAAGGTCATGCTGGGCCGGCTGCATTGAGGCAAAGGACGACCATGGTGCAGCCGGTGAAGAAAGTTCCGTTCGTGCTCGCGCTCGGCGCCGTTGGGACGGCGCGATTTGGCAAAACTTGCGCTGCCGCATCGCCGACCCCTACCGGCCCGAGCGCCATTACATGCGCGGGCCGGGGCCGAAGGCACGGGCGAAAGAACAAGCGTAGCGCGGCGGCGGATTGCGCTTCGTTGATCCGGCCGACCGGCTGCATGGTGCGGCGCGCGGATCGTCCGGTCGAGATTGCTTGTCTTTGTGCTTCTTCATTTTCTTTTTTCTTGTCGCCGTTGAGGTTGCCGATGTCGGCAGGCGGTGCGTGCTCGGCTTCTTCCAGGGCGGCCTGTTCCTGCCGTGCCCGTTCGTCGGCTTCCTGCCGGGCCCGATCCTCGGCTTCGCGTGCGCGCTTTTCCCGGTAGTCCTTCCAGGCTTCGAAGATCCGGTGCAGCCAGGGCATGATCTGATCGATCGACGGCAAGGCGCCGGGCGGCCCGGCTTCGCCGCGCGGTCCCTGCGGGCCTTGCGCTCCAGGCTTGCCCGGCGGCCCCTGTTCAACGCGCCGACCTTGCGGGCCGGGCTTGCCCTGCGGGCCTTGCCGCCCAGGCTTGCCGAGCGGTCCCGCTTTGCCGCGCTTGCCCTGGGGGCCGACTTGCCGGACGGGCCGGGCTCGCCGCGTTTGCCCTGCGCGCTGGACCGCCCGGGATGTCCCTGCGGCCCGGGCCGCCTCGGCAGTCCCGCCGGGCCGCGCCGCCCGGAAGAGCGTTGGTTCGCCACCGCGACCCACCTCCCTTTCGGTGCCGCATGGTCCGGCACGAAACAAAGTCATGCAAGCCTTCGATATCGCGCGCGCGGCGTCCGCGAAAAAGGCGGCGGGAAATAGCCGACGGGCCGCCCGCGCAGTATGGTTCGGGGCGCAGGGCCGATTCGCGGCCTCCCACCGTTTTCGCAAGGAGCAGACATCCATGCGCGCCACCTCCGCCTTTCGTGCAAGCCTGATCGCTCTGCTGGCCCTGGCCGGCGTCGCCTTCACGTCTGCGGCCCGCGCCGACTCCGGCCGCATCAGCTTCAGCATCCTCAAGGCCGGCTTCATCGTCGGCGGTTCGGGCGGCTCCGGCACGCTTTACTTCCACGGCCGGCGCTATCGGCTCGGCATCGGCGGGATCAGTTACGGGTTTACCTTCGGCGCCTCTGAGACGCGCTTCCACGGCACGGTGAGCAACATCCGCTATGCTTCCGACGTCTCCGGCGTCTATGCGGCAGGCAATGTCGGCGCGGCGGTCGGCCGCGGCGCGCAGGCGATCGTGCTCACCAACCAGCACGGCGCGGTGCTGACGCTGACCGGCTCCTCGGTCGGCGCCATCGTCAGCGCGGACTTGAACGGGTTGGCGGTGACGGTGAGGTGAGGGGGCGGGCCGGTCGCCCGCGCGACGGCGGGGATGACTGCGAGGGCCGAGCTGGCGGTGGATGTCACGCGCGCTCGACGCGTGCCGCGTAGCAGCCGGGCGCGGCGAAATGCACGTGCAGATACTGCGCCGCCGGGTCGGCGAGCTGCCGTTCGATCGCCTCTTCCAGGAAGATACCTTCGATGATCTCCCAAGCCGTCATCATGGCTTGGGCGTCGAAGCCGCGCACCGCCAGCGTCCGCCGGCGCAACTGATCCGGCACGGCATCGACGGCGTCGAAGGTCTTTTCGCCTGCGCGCACATAGATCGCAAAGCGCATGCGGTAGGGCGAGCTGACTTCGTGGTGCTCGAAGTTGGTGAGGATCACCTCGTCGCCCGGCACGGCGTCGGTGAGGCTGACGCGGCAGGGGTGCGGACCGTCGGCAATTTTCCGCATCGCGCCTCGCGCCGCCAGCTCGGCATCGGACAGCGCGAACAGGTGGGCGAATTGGTCGGCGTCCAGGCCGCGAATGCGGAAATTCATCGGTTTTCTCCATGCTGTGCGGTGGAGAATGGCGAAGGCGGCGGGCCCGCGACACCCGATTTCTGCACCCGGTTTCTGACGGGGCCGTCGTGCCTGTGGCGTGCTATAAGCGCGATGGCCGAGGGGAACGGTTGCCGCATGATCTACCGCATCCTCATCGATCCGATCCGGGCCTGCGCTTCCTGCTGATGCTGGGCGCGGACGATCCGCGTCTCGCCCGCGGCCTCGCGGAGCTGCAGGGGCGCTGGCGGCGCGAGGGCGCCCGCAGCTTGCGCGGGATCGAGACCTTCGGCGCCGAGATGGACCGGCGCGGGCTGCGGGCGCCGCCGCTGTCGCAGCCGCGGGCGCGCTTTTATTTCACCGAGCGCGGCTGGGCGCAGGTCGGCCGCCACGTCGCCGCCGCGGCGCGGCGCGACGGTTACGTGGTCAAGGTGATCCGGCGCAAACAGCCGCGCCGCTCGCAGGTGGTCTACCGCGACGACCTGCAAGTCGCGCTGCTGCCCGGGCGCGGCGCGGGACGGGGAGAGGGCAAGCGCGCTCGCCGCGCCACCGTGCTATAATTTTGCCATGGCCCGAGGACCCCAACCCCTGGACGCTGAGCGCCCTAAGCCGAGCAGGCCTTCAAGGCGGAAACCGCCTTTGCGCTGTCATTGCCAGGCTTGACCCGGCAATCCCGCTTAGGAGGATGCAGGACGCTGCGCATCGACCGCGATGTGCTGGATTTTTTCCAGGCCGACGGCCCGGGCTGGCAGGAGCGGATCAATCAGGCGCTCAGGAAGGCGGCGGGGAAGTCAGTCGTCGTTGTAGCCGTTGTAGGATGGGTTGAGCGCAGCGAAACCCATCGCGACAACCAGGGCAAACCGATCGATGACAAGTTATCGGCGTCACCGCATCGCCGGCGGCTGCTACATCTTCACGGTCAATCTGGCCGAGCGGCGGCTACGCTTGCTGACCAAGCACATTGACCTTCTCCGCGCTGCTTTCCGTTACACGCGCTCGCGCCATCCTTTCATGATCGAGGCTATTGTCGTGTTGCCCGATCATCTGCATGCGATCTGGACTTTGCCGGAGGGCGAAACCGATTTCGCCGTGCGCTGGCGGCTCATCAAAGCAATGTTCTCCCGTGGCCTGCCGGCGGGCGAACGGATTTCGGCGAGCCGCGCCGCCAAGGGCGAACGCGGCATTTGGCAACGGCGCTATTGGGAGCACGCCATTCGCGACGACAATGATTGCGCGCGCCATTTGGATTATATCCATATCAATCCGGTGAAGCATGGTCTGGTCAATCGCGTGAGGGATTGGCCATATTTGTCCTTTCACCGGCTGGTGCGGCAGGGCGTCTATTCGGTCGATTGGGCGGGCGATGTGAAAGGCGACGGCGCGGATTTTGGTGAGCGATGAGGAATTGTCTCGTAGGGTGGGTTGAGCGCAGCGAAACCCACCATGCGGCCTCGACGGAAGCGATGGGTTTCGCTATCGCTCAACCCATCCTACGGGCTATAACCCGCGCATGGCCCGAGGACCCCAACCCCCCGACGCGCGCGCCCGCGCCGAGCAGGCCTTCAAGGCGGCGACGACCAAGAAGGCCGAGCTGCCGCCGCAGGCGCCTGCCGTGCCGGGCGCCAAGGAGCAGGTCACGCTGCGCATCGACCGCGACGTCTTGGATTTCTTCCAGGCCGACGGGCCGGGCTGGCAGGAGCGGATCAATCAGGCGCTCAGCAAGGCGGCGGGGAAGTGACGCGCCAAGATAAAGCTATTAAATCAAACCCACGTTTCCCACGACTCAGCCTAATTTTCGCTCACGAGATCACTTGGGAAAACAGATAGATATCCCTCATGGATCGGGAGGGCGTTCCCCTATGAAGGGAAAGGTCGCCGGCAAATTGTTCGCAAGAACAGCGATTTAGCGATCTCGCGTGAACGCGACGTTGCCCGAGTTTGACGCGTGTGTGCATATTTAATTTCTGACTCCTCCGCTGTTTTGGCTTTCATTGATGGAGGAGTCTGCAATGATCGCAATTCAGGCGGCCGACGAGATAGTAATCAAGTTCGGGCTCTTCGAAATTAGCGGAAATGGAGCCATAGGCATTGCGGCTGTAGTCTTAGTTGTCGGCTTTGTTCTTTTTGCGCGAAAGCGATCCTAAAATATTTTTTTCAGGCCGACTACTCGGGCTGGCAGAAGCGGACCAATGCGGCGCTGAAAAAATACCCGGTCATCATATTGGAGGCGAGCAAGCCGATGCCCCGGAAACTCGATCTTAAACGTCTTAAAACTCGCTCCACAAATGCGCTTAACCACATCATGGCTCGAGTGGAATCGCCACCGAAAGGCGCGGATCACCTTTTTATCAGGTGGATGTGCGCGATGTCCGCGGTTGAAATCCACGGTGTTTGGGAACGTTACGCTGAGAACCGACTAGTAGCGCTACTTAATCACGACGTGCGGCACTTTGTTTCCGAACAAAGCATTAAAGGAATCAGTCATGTATCGGTTGGGTTGGCTTACTACGTTGTTAGAGGAGGAAATCGGTATTTTGATTTTCGGTCAATGTCCGATCTAATTAGCAGAGCTGATCACTGTGCCGGAAACGCCGCTAATCCGTTTAGAGCCATTCCTGTTTCGCAACGCAATTATTTGGACGCGCTTGCTGCAATAAGAAACTACGTCGTTCATGGCAGCGACGCTTCAATCGAATCTTATAAACGAACTTTAAGCTCTGTATACGGCATAACATATGCGCCGGGACCAGACGAATTTCTAAACGCGCTCGACAACCGAGCATCCAGTCCGGCTCGATACAAAAGAAGGTTTGATGGATTAGCGACAGTTGTGCGTAGCGCGATCGCTATGGCCTGAGCCGTAAGGCTGGCAAATAATCCGCATAGATCGCGAGCATCTCGCCCACGCGTGCTACTTGCTCATGGGGCGACCAAATCGCATCGTATTTGCTCGTTTTCGGGTTTGTCGCGATCCTCAATCTGCTTGAGGGCGCGGGCAGGAAGGCCCGCAAAAAGATTTAGTAGCTTTTTCGGTCCCGCAATCCGTCGCTCGACGATCATATTGACCAATTGAAGTAGTGTCATGGCCGTTTCTTTGTTGTCCTTTAAATCAATAGTGCCCGGATGGACTGCGTTGTTACCGATCACGCGCACTACGTCGAGTGCTTGCTGAACTTCGACCTCCAGGCCCTTTCTTACGAGCGCAGCGATATCTTCGTTCAGGTTCTTGCCACTCTCACCAAGGTCGACCACGAGCTTTTGGATACAAAGCCGCGCCAAAGCTGCGGCGCCACGA
Organism: Pseudolabrys sp.; assembly: GCA_037385125.1. Classification (GTDB taxonomy): domain Bacteria; phylum Pseudomonadota; class Alphaproteobacteria; order Rhizobiales; family Xanthobacteraceae; genus Pseudolabrys. The sequence continues at coordinate 4,219 of JARRNI010000089.1, read as the reverse complement.
GGCGAAAGATTGAGAATGGAGCCTGCCTCTTCAAAATCTGCCTTAACATCATTGGGCATCATCTCATGCGGTTCTACAACGCTCACTGAAACAGGATAAACGAGATTGTTTTCAACCCAGACACTGAAACCTTCGCAGCTATAACAACAGCTGACGTAAAAATTCACAAATTCCCAGTTCGTGCTAAAGTACTCCGCATACTGGTAAGTAAGAATGTTCTTTTCCAATCGATTAACGAACGCAATTGCTTTGTTGCGCTGGTCATCGTCCCTGATCTTTTGAACGTGACCGAGCAAATCATTATTCCATTTGTAGAGCCTTGGTCGAGTGTCTCGGTCAAAGCTCTTCATCCCAAGTCGGTACCAGCTTTGGTGGGCGAACGCGCCGCAGTGCGGGCACGAGAAGCGTTCTGCACCAAGTTTGGGTTCAACCTTGTCAGGCACCGTGGTCTCCAAATTAGAAAGCCAAATCGCTGAATAAAATGGCCGGGCTTTGCCCGGCCACTTTAATTACATTGGAAGATTGGCCGGCCTAAAAAAGCGGCAGAGCTATGGTGGCGTCACAACGCCTTATTCCCTTCCTTCACCGCCTCCGCTTCGACATAAACCTCACTCCCCATCTGCCGGAACTTCTCCGACATCTCCGCCATCCCTTGCTCCTTGTCATTCAACGTCGCCGCGTACTCCCGCACATCCGCCGTGATCTTCATCGAACAAAACTTCGGGCCGCACATGGAGCAGAAGTGCGCCACCTTGTGTGCCTCCTTGGGCAGCGTCTCGTCGTGGTATTCCTTCGCTGTGTCGGGGTCGAGCGACAAGTTGAACTGATCGACCCAGCGGAACTCGAAGCGCGCGCGCGAGAGCGCGTCGTCGCGCAGCTGCGCGGCCGGGTGGCCCTTGGCGAGGTCGGCGGCGTGCGCGGCGATCTTGTAGGCGATGACGCCTTCCTTGACGTCGTCGCGGTCGGGCAGGCCGAGATGCTCCTTCGGCGTCACGTAGCAGAGCATCGCGGTGCCGAACCAGCCGATCATGGCGGCGCCGATGGCCGACGTGATGTGGTCGTAGCCGGGCGCGATGTCGGTGGTCAGCGGGCCGAGCGTGTAGAACGGCGCCTCGCCGCATTCCTTGAGCTGCTTCTCGACATTGACCTTGATCTTGTGCATCGGCACGTGGCCGGGGCCTTCGATCATCACCTGGCAGCCCTTGTCCCAGGCCACTTTGGTGAGCTCGCCCAGCGTCTCCAGCTCGGCGAACTGCGCGCGGTCGTTGGCGTCGGCGATCGAGCCGGGACGCAAGCCGTCGCCGAGCGAGAACGAGACGTCGTAGCGGCGCATGATGTCGCAGATTTCGTCGAAGCGCTCGTAGAGGAAGCTCTCCTTGTGCCGCGACAGGCACCACTTCGCCATGATCGAGCCGCCGCGCGAGACGATGCCGGTGACGCGGTCGGCGGTGAGGTGGATGTAGCCGAGCCGCACGCCGGCGTGGATGGTGAAATAGTCGACGCCCTGCTCGCACTGCTCGATCAGCGTGTCCTTGTAGACCTCCCAGTCGAGCTTGACCGGATCGCCGTCGACCTTCTCCAGCGCCTGGTAGATCGGCACGGTGCCGATCGGGACCGGCGCGTTGCGGATGATCCATTCGCGCGTGTTGTGGATGTTGCGGCCGGTGGACAGGTCCATCACCGTGTCGGCGCCCCAGCGGATCGCCCACACCATCTTCTCGACTTCCTCTTCCACCGAGGAGGTGACGGCGGAGTTGCCGATATTGGCATTGATCTTGGTGAGGAAGTTGCGGCCGATGATCATCGGCTCGAGCTCGGCGTGGTTGATGTTGGACGGAATGATGGCGCGCCCGCGCGCGACCTCGTCGCGCACGAATTCCGGCGTGATGAACGCGGGGACGCTGGCGCCGAAACTCTCGCCGTCCTTCAGCGCGGCCTCGGCGCGCTCCAACTGCTGCTTGCGGCCGAGGTTCTCGCGCGCGGCGATGTAGATCATCTCCTTGGTGACGACGCCAGCGCGCGCCCATTCGAGCTGGGTGAGGGGGGGCGCGTCGCTTGCCGCAGCATGTTCCCGTCCCCCTTGCGGGGAGGGGTTAGGGGTGGGGGTCTTTACTTGCGCTGACCCCCCACCCCGGCTCGCTTCGCTCGCCGACCCTCCCCGCGAGGGGGAGGGTGACAGTGCCCGCAGCGGCCTATGGGCCGTCGGGAAATCCCTTGCCAAGTGCTTGCCGGTGACATTGCCGTTGTCGACCGGCTTGATAACGCGGCCCTCATACTCTTCCACGCCGCCGCGCTCCTTGACCCAGTCGAGGCGGGTGCGCGGCAGACCCTTCTCCACATCCACTTTGTAATCGGGATCGCTGTAGGGGCCGGTGGTGTCGTAGACCGGCAGCGGCGGCTCGCCGGAGCTCGGATCCAGGATGATCTCGCGGATCGGCACGCGCAGATCGGGCGCGGCTTCAGGCGAGGCATAGACCTTGCGCGAAGCGGGCAGGGCGCCGGTGGTGACCTTCGGGGTGGTGACCTTGGGATCGTGGATGTTCATGGCAGAGAGCCCCCTTTTGGAGCGGTTCAAGCGAAATAGCCCTCGTAGCCCAGCCAGAGGCCGAGCGCGAGCGTGATGGCGCCGCCGATCTTGAACACCAGCGGGCGTTCGAACATGGCGTTGCCGATGGTCCGGGTGAACTGCGGCAGCACGATGCGGACAATGCCGCCGACGAAGGCGGCCCAGCCGAGCAAAGTGACGACCACGCGCCAGTCGGCGCTCCAGACGTTGTGGGCGAGCACGACGGCGAGCCCGGCAGTGCCGGCGATCAGGCCGGAGAAGTAGATGAGCGCATAGCTTTCCAGGAACTCCTCGGCCATGCGGCGGTAGACGCGCGAATTGACCAGCATGCCGGCGCCGATCGCAATGCCAATCGGCCCCATCAATCTGGCGAGGTATATGGAAGTCTGCATCGGTGTCCTGTCCCTTCGCCGGCATGACCCGGATCAGGTTCAAAGGGTCGCCGGTCAACCGGCCTCTCAGCCCCTCGGCGGGGCCCCCCTCGGAACAAGACCTAATCTATGCCCGGTGTTCCCTCTGTCAATGCGGGGTCACGCGGCCTCCGCGGTCTGTGCGAGCCAGGCGCGCACGCGCGTGTCGGGGTCGGCGTTCAAGGTGACGTCGCTGACCACCGCGATGGAGTCCGCGCCGGCGGCGTAAACGGCGGGCGCGCGCTCGAGCGTAATGCCGCCGATGGCGACCAGCGGCACGGCGCCGATGCGGCGCTTCCATTCGCCGATGCGGTCGAGCCCTTGCGGGCCGAAGCGCATGACTTTCAGCGTGGTCGGATAGATCGGGCCGAGCGCGACATAGTCGGGATCGTGCTTCAGCGCGTTGGCGAGCTCGGCGTCGTCATGGGTGGAAAGGCCGAGCGTCAGGCCGGCGCGGCGCACGGCGGCGATGTCGGCCTCGCCGAGTTCCGCCAGGTCCTCCTGGCCGAGATGCAGATGGCGCGCTCCGGTTTCGATGGCGGCGCGCCAGTAGTCGTTGACGACGAGCTTGGCGGCCGTGCCGGCGCAGGCCGCCAGCGCTTCGCGCACCATCTTCACCGCGTCTTCGTGGCTGAGGTCCTTGGCGCGCAACTGAATGGTGCCGACGCCGAGCCGCGCCAGGCGCTTAACCCAGGCGACGCTGTCGACGACGGGGTAGAAGCGATCAGGATACGGCATGCCAGAACGGCGTCCCGACGACGGGCGAAGAGGGCGAGGCGAAATCGCGCGCGCCCATCAGGCCTGCTTCATGGGCGGCGCGGCCGGCCTCGACCGCAAGGCGGAAGGCTTGCCCCATCTTCACCGGATCGGCCGCCTTGGCGATGGCGGTGTTCAAGAGCACGGCGTCGTAGCCGAGCTCCATAGCCTCGGCGGCGTGCGAGGGCGCGCCCAGCCCGGCATCGACCACCAGCGTGACTTCCGGCAGCCGCGCGCGCAGGAGCTTGAGCGCGTCGCGGTTGACGAGGCCGCGCGCGCTGCCGATGGGCGCCGCCCACGGCATGATCACTTGGGCGCCGAGATCGCGCAGGCGCAGCGCCACCGTCAGGTCCTCGGTGCAATAGGGAAAGACGTCGAAGCCGTCCTTGATCAGGATGCTCGCCGCTTCCACCAGGCCGACCGGGTCCGGCTGCAGCGTCTCGTCGTCGCCGATCACTTCCAGCTTGATCCAGTTGATGCCGAACAG
>JARRNI010000088.1:0-10097 GCA_037385125.1 Pseudolabrys sp. | reverse complement strand
CGATATCCCCGCCGACATGAACGAGGAGGAGACGGAAATCTCCAATTCGACGCCGAGCAACCGCATGCCGCCGAAGGCGGCCTGAGCAACCTCGCCGTGGCGGGCCCGCGCTTGTGGCTAATCCCCGGGCTACCCACGTCTTGCCTAATTGAGCAATTATAAGCGGCTATAATAATACGCGGCTATAAAAGAAGTGGATGTCCGGCATAGCGCCGGGGCATGACGCAAAATAAAGGGCGACTGCATCATGGCGATCTTTCTCTGGATTCTCATCGGCCTTGCTGCCGGCTGGCTTGCCAGCCAGATACTCGGCAGCCGCAGCGGCGGCCTGCCGAACAACCTGCTGCTCGGCCTGGTCGGCGCCCTGGTCGGCGGCTTCATGTTCACTCATCTCAGCAGCGCGCTTAGGCCGAGCTTCTTCGGCAGCCTGGGCACCGCCATCGCCGGCGCCGCCCTCGTCCTGATCGTCTGGGGAGCGTACAGGCGGGCATGACGGCGGCCTGGGCCGGCGGCCGCATTCGCGCATAACCGTCCGGGGGAGCATGGGCGTCGTCATCTGGATCATCATCGGCCTGATCGCTGGCTGGCTCGCCACCGCGATCATCGGCGGCCGCGCCGGCGGCCTGCTGCGCAATCTCGCGATCGGCCTGATCGGCGCCATCATCGGCGGGCTGATCTTCTCCAGCCTCGCCATTGTTCCCACCGGCTTTCTCGGCGCCCTGGTCAGCGCGACCGTCGGCGCCATCATCTTCCTGGTGGTCTGGCGGGCGATCAAATGGCGCTAGCGCCGTGTGCCCGACAAAGGTGCATCGCGGCCTTGATCTTCGGGCTCGGCGCGGTCTGGCAAGCCATGCGCCATCCTGCGATGCCCTCGGCGGCCGGCTGAGGGCGCTTCGCGACCTTGCGGCCTCCCAGTCGCGGCCGTAAGTAGGGGCATGGCCGTCGTTCTCGACCTCGTCAACAATCCGCGCCCGCGCCATCCGGAAAAGGCGCATCGGCCGGATTCGCCCATTCTCCGCAAGCCGGACTGGATCCGCGTCAAGGCGCCGGTGACGCCCGGCTATCTCGCTACCCACGCCATCATGCGCGAGAACGGCCTGCACACCGTGTGCGAGGAGGCCGGCTGCCCCAATATCGGCGGGTGCTGGGAGAAGAAGCACGCCACCTTCATGATCATGGGGGACACCTGCACGCGCGCCTGCGCCTTCTGCAACGTGAAGACCGGCCTGCCCGGCGCGCTCGACGTCGGCGAGCCCGAGCACGTGGCGCAGGCGACCGCCAAGCTCGGCCTCGCCCATATCGTCGTCACGAGCGTCGACCGCGACGATCTCACCGACGGCGGTGCCGCGCATTTCGCCGACACCATCCGCTCCATCCGCACGGCGTGCCCGCAGACCACCATTGAGGTGCTCACGCCCGACTTCCTGCGCAAGGACGGCGCGCTCCAAAAAGTGGTCGAGGCCAAGCCGGACGTCTTCAACCACAATCTGGAAACCGTGCCCGCGCTCTATCTCAACGTTCGTCCGGGCGCTCGCTATTTCCATTCGCTGCGGCTGTTGCAGCGGGTGAAGGAGCTCGACTCCACCATGTTCACCAAGTCCGGCATCATGGTGGGCCTGGGCGAGGAGCGCAACGAAGTGCTGCAGGTGATGGACGATCTGCGCTCAGCCGATGTCGACTTCCTTACCATCGGGCAGTATCTGCAGCCGACGCGCAAGCACCACGAGGTGGTGCGTTTTGTGCCGCCCGACGAGTTCAAGGCGCTGGAGACCATCGCCTACAGCAAGGGCTTCCTGATGGTGTCGGCGTCGCCGCTCACGCGCTCGTCACATCACGCCGGCGAGGATTTTGCGCGGTTACAGGCTGCACGCGCGGGCAAGGCGTGATGCCTCTCCACCCGTTCGTTCCCGCGCAAGCGGGACCCCAGGGTTTTGTCACAAAGTCTCACCGTCATAGCTGGGTCCCCGCTTTCGCGGGGACGAACGGATAAACGCCATGCCCCAATTCTCCACCAAGCGTCGGGTGCCGCACAGCGCCGCCAACATGTTCGACCTGGTGGCCGACGTGGAGCGCTATCCCGAATTCGTCCCCATGTGCAGCGCCATGCATGTGCGCAACACGACCGACAAGGGCGAGGGCGTCACCGTCATGGTCGCTTCCATGACGGTCGCCTACAAGATGATCCGCCAGACCTTCACCAGCCGCGCCACCCTCGACAAGCCCAACCTGAAGATCCTGGTGGAATATCTCGACGGCCCGTTCCGCCACATGCAGAACCGCTGGGCGTTCAATCCGACCAGCGACAACACTTGCGAGGTGGAGTTCTTCATCGAATACGAGTTCAAGAGCCGCACGCTTGCCATGATGATGGGCGCGCTTTTCGACACCGTGTTCCGCCGCATGGCGGCCGCCTTCGAAAAGCGCGCCGACCAGGTCTACGGGCGCGAGCGCGCGTGACCCGCCGCATTCAGCCGTTCAGCCACCACAGCGCGGCGTTGAGCGCTGTCGCATAGCCGACCCAGGCTGCCAGCGGTACCAGGCACCAGGCGGCGAGCCGGTCGAGCCGGCCGAAGGCGACGATCGTCGCCACAATGACCAGCCATTGCGGCACGACGTTGATGAGCCCGAGCAGCGGGCTATGTGCGGCAAAGAACATCCACGACCATGCCGCATTCAATGCAAGTTGGATGAAAAACAGGATCAGCGCCGTCCGCCGTTCGGGCGAGGGCGCCAGCCGCAGCATGCGCCACAGCGCGAAGGCCATCAGCAGGTAGAGCGCGCTCCACGCCGGCGCGAACACCCAGTCGGGCGGATTGAACGCCGGCTTGGCGAGCCCGGCATACCAGGGTACCAGGTTGGGATAGGTCGCGAGCTGTCCGCAAAAAGATACCGCAACGACGAGAAGCACCGCGCCCACGCCGGCGCCGATGTTGCGGCGCGGCGATGCTGCGGCGGTCGAATGCGTCATGTCCAATCATTTCCAACGTCAGCGCAACGCAACTGGTTCCGCGCCGCGCCCAAGACTTTTTCTCAAGTCACACCATACGTTCGCCAAGTTAACGGCGTTAGCTTATTGTGAAGAACGACTCCGACGCGGCTGTTCGGTAGACCAAGCGACAAGTGAAAAAGTGGAAGGAGAGCTTCGATGTGCGATTATAGTCTGCACGCCGTCGACACCCGGCCTGCGCAAGTGGGCGATAAATTGCGATCGACGAGTTTTGCCAATTGCTTCACGCGCGGCTTCGCCGCCGAAGGCGAGCCGAGCGTGGCGGTGTGCCTGCGTCCCGGCACCGAGCTGGCGTTCGACCGCGACGTCGAGATCGATCACGGCTTCGGCCGTCTGCTGCCGAGCCTCGGCTTCGGCAAGATCGGGCATCGCGTCGCGCGTTTCCGCCAGATCAACACCGACCGGCTCGACACCCATCACGACGCGCTGGAATTCCCCAACGGCCGCGTGGTGCTGATCACCCGGCTGTGCGAAGGCCAGACGGCGACGGTGCTGCAATTGCCGGCCTCCGAGCATCCCGCGCATGACGAGCACGGCACGCCGGAGACGACGAGCGATTCGCATCAGGTGACCGCCTGAGAGACACGGGTCTGGCGCCGCGCGTGTGATGGTGCGGCGCCCGGCGAGCGCGCCGGCCGACAGATGAGAAGGCGCAGCACCTTGTCGGCGTGAACGGCCGGCGTGAAGCGGCATCGTGCCGTGCTGTGAATGGGCGGCCGGCCCTGCCCGCCGCACCCGGCCCTAATGCGACGTATCCGGGCCTACTTTCTCCGCTTCGGCCGCATCGGCTCGCCGCCGTTGCCGTTGCGCGCGTCGCGGTACATTTCCAGACAGGCGGCAAGCTCGGTATAGGTCGGCTCGAACCACTTGATCGATTGAATGCATTTGAGCTTGTCGCCCGCCGGGAATTTCGACCAGTTGGTCTGCAGGTGCTGGCGCGTCTTCTGCTCGCTGGCCAGGCAGCTCTTGAAGCGGTCCTTGCCTTCCTTGCCGGGGCCGGCTGCCTCGGCGGCGCCGCGGCAGCTTTGCGTCACGTCCCAATGGGGCACGCCGTCCGATACGGCGATCTGGATGACGAACGGCACCGCAAGAAAAGGAATGAACATTTCAGCTCCCTGAGCGTCTTGCTTCTTTTCAGGGCCGCCGGGGACCCTGAGACTTTCGGCCGTGCGATCAAGACGATTGCGCGCGCGGGCCCAATAACCCCTAGGAACCGGCATCATAGACCGCTGGGGCGTTTACGCCAGCGCCAAATACCGTCCTTTCAGGGGGCAGGGCGCGCCCCGGCCGCCCTTGTCGGGAGGGCGGCGCTCCGCTATCGCGGCTCAGGTCCATAAGAGCGGCTTTTCCAAAAGGCTTGCTCAAGAACCTTGTCCAAGAGCCTTGCTTTTGCCGCGCGCCGAGAACGAGCATCCCGGGCAAACCGTCGTCGCCAGGCAGTCGATCCGGCGGCTGTGGCGCAGCGCCGCGCTCCTGTTATTGGTGATCGTTGTGCTGGCCGGGGCGCTGGCGCTCGGCGGTTACAAGCAGCTTTCGCTCGAATCGCTCCTGCGCCACCGCGCGGCGATTGCGGCGCTGGTCGCCGGCCATCCGGTCACGGCGCTGGCGGGCTTCGTCGCCTGCTATGCGCTGGCGGCGGGGCTGGCGCTGCCCGGCGTGGTCTTCCTTACCATCGGCGGCGGCGTGTTCTTCGGCGGCCTGCTCGGCGGCTTTGCCGCGGTCGCGGGCGCTACGACCGGCGCCACCGCCGTTTTCCTGCTCGCCCGGCTGGCGCTGCGCGATCTGGTGATGCGCTGGCTCGGCCCGCAGGTGGCGCGCTTCGCCGCGGGCTTCCGCGCCAGCGGCTTCAACTACCTGCTGTTCATCCGGCTGGTGCCGATCTTCCCGTTCTCGCTCGGCAATCTGCTGCCGGCGCTCTGCGACGTCCGTCTTGTCACTTTCGTGGCCGCCACCTTCATCGGCATCACGCCGATGACGCTGGCGATCGCCTTCTTCGGCGCCGGTCTCGACAGCGCGCTGGCGACGGAAATCGCGCAATACCGAGCCTGCCAGGCGGCGGGACGCGCCGATTGCAGCGTCGACTTCAAGCTCTGGATGGCCGTGACGCCCGAGCTCCTGTTCGGGCTGGTGGCGCTCGGCGTGGCGGCCCTGTTGCCGGTTCTCATCCGCCGTTTCCGTCTCGCCGGGCGCCGCCCTTCTTGAGACCGCCGGACGGCGGGAACACCGGCAACCGCCGGCCGTTTTCCGTGCAAAGCATTTGAACCCGCGCGTTGCGGGGGCCTTCGGAGCAACTCCCATGCATTTCTATCAGGGCTTTCACGCGCTCATCGGCGAGAACAGCAGCAGCATTCTCTGGTGGCAGATGAGCATCCGCGCGGTCTTTGTTTTCCTCTACGGCCTCGTGCTGATCCGGCTGTTCGGCGTGCGCCCCTTCGGCCGGCAGACGCCGCTCGATATCGTCATCGCCATCGTCATCGGCTCGAACCTGAGCCGCGCGCTCACCGGCAGTGCGCGTTTCCTGCCGACGCTGGCGGCGACCGCGGTGATCGTCCTGATGTTCTGGATGTTCGCCCACGTGGCGGCGCGCTCGCGCCTGGTCGGCTGGCTGTTGAAAGGCCAGCCGGTGCGGCTGATGCAGCGCGGCGCGCTCGACGAGGCCGCCCTGCGCGCGCACGCCGTCAGCCGCGGCGACCTCGAAGAGGCCGGCCGCACGTCCGGCATTGCGAGTCTTGACGGCGTGCAGGAGGCCTATCTCGAGCGCAGCGGCAAGATCAGCGTGCTCAAGCGCGCGCCGCCGCGAGCCGAGTGACCGTCACCCGTGGCCGGTCACCACCTGCTTGGCGCAGGGGGTGCAGTAGATGATGTTGTGCGGGCCGCTGTGAAAGCCGTGCGAAAGGCTGGCAAGCGTGGCGATGCCGGTCCCGTGCGGCAGGGCGACCCGTTCGTTTTCTTCCCACTTGGCGGTGCCGGCCTTCTTGCACTTGGGGCAGCGGAAGCGGGTCATGTAGCTGTACCGGCGCGGCATGGCGAGCCTCCCGGTGAATCTCCAACGCGAGATCCAGCCGAACGGCCCCCGGGCGCTCCGGCTGGGGTTAAATGCGAATTGATCGCGCGCGCAAGCGCGGCACGGATGAACGCCGGGGGCGGCTTAAAACGGGGTCTTGCCTGACTGATGCGACCCGCCGACGGCCGCGCCCGGCGCGCCGTTCTGTGCTTGCCGCTATGCTGCGGTCCGAACGGCGCTTACGCAGCAATCATCGCGGCCTTCTGACCCGGTGGAAGCATGCTGGACCTCCGTGTCACAAGGGTACGCTGAAATTCTGAACCAACTTATGGGAAAGTCAAGCGAGCGTTGCGGCTGCGTTATGCCGATACCGCGCGCATGCGCGCGCGAGCTTCAGACGTCGGACATTTGGATCGGCGCGAACTTCGTTGTCGGCTGCTCCGGCGCGGCGGCGCGCCATTGGCTGCGCTCCTGCAGGGTGTCGCGCAGGACCTCCAGCGCGTAGCCGGCCTCGCGCGTGGTCGCCAAAACCGCATCGATGCCGAGCCGCGGTGCCGCCGCCTGGCTCCACAGGATCGCGCAGCGCGTGCCGGTGCCGCAATAAAACAGCACCGGTCCCGGCAGCTCCTCCATCAGCCGCGCGAAGGCGGCGACGGTGTCGTCGTCGATGACGCTTGCGCCGCTGACGGGCAGATAGCGGAACGCCAGCCCGCGCTTCTCGGCCGCCTCGGCCGCGTCCGCCTGCAGCAGTTGATCGGGCGCCTCGCCATCGGGGCGGACGGCGACCACCGCGCGGAAGCCGCGCGCGGCGGCCAGCGCGATGTCGGCCTCGCTGAGCTGCGCCGCCACCGCCATGCCGGGCTCGAGCGGTATGATGTCGACCACGTGCAGTGTCCTTTGACTGGTGCGCCGGCCTCTGGGCACGTGCGCAAAAATCATGCTTCGCGCCTCAACTTGCGCGCCGCGACGTCCATCGCAAGAGTGAGACGAAAAATAAGTGAGTAATTGCAGAGATTTGCCGCGCCGCCGAATAAATCATCCGCACCGCCGAGAGGACGGGAAAAATCCTTCTCGCGCTTGGGGCGCACTTGCGCGCGCCGGAGCGGGCGCGGCCGGCTTGCCCGGCGTATCCCCAAGTCCGCTTGAGCGGACGCCGCGCTAGCGAAGCTCCTTCCAGTTGCCGGCGATGTAGCCTTGGTGGTCGACCGCCGTGAGAGCTTTGCCCGCCACCGCCTGCCGGCCTTTGCAGGACCAGTTGTAGATGGTGGCGTGGCCGGTGGCCGACAGCGGAATGAACTTCGCGTTCGGATGCGCGCGGCACCAGGCGGTGGCGCCTTTCAGCCTGCGCCGCGTGTCGGCCTTGCCGCACACGAGGTTGGCGCCGACGGTGCAGCCGAACAGGGTGGCCCCGGCGCAGCGCACGAAGCTGTTATGACGCGCCTCAGCGGTGCCGATATGGAAAGCCGCTGCGACCTTCCCAACCAGATCGGGCGGCACATTGGCCGGCCGGGCATGCGACGGGTTCGGACAATAGGGCTGGGCGGCGTGTGCCGGGCGTGCGACGGCGGCGCCGGCAGCAAGGGCCAGGACAATCGATGCGAACAGCTTCATCCTGTGTGGGGACATGAGAGACCTCTCCGTGTTCGCAGCAGCGGTAAGATCAGCCTTGAATCGAGCAGCGGATGGTTTCGTGATGCTTCACCTTCCAGGGGCCCGGATTGTAGGTGCAGGTCTCGTCCCGCAAGGTTCCCGAAAGACCGGGCTTGCTCACTTCGACCGAGAGCACCCTCTCGACGTCGCCTTTGGTCGGAAAATTTAATTGGAACGCCATGAAGCGGTCGCCGTCCCATGACGGGCCGAGCGTCACACCGGCCACGCGCTTACCGTCTATCGTCAGCCGGGCGGGACTGAGCCGATTGTCATATCGGCAGCGCCGGATCTCGACGCTGTATTTCCCCGAGGCCGATTTGCAGGCGTAGCCGCTGTCGCACGGCATGGCGATGGCCGGCGCGCCGAGCGTCAGCAGCAGCGCTGCGAGCAGAATACGCATAGGGTGGTTCTCCTGTTGCCGCCCCGCGCCGCTTATTCTTTCACGTGCTTTCCGCCATTTGTTTGAGTATGGCCAGCGCCTGTTTGACCGACTTCTCGCGCACCGCACTGCGTCCGATATCGCCGTAGCGCATCTCGCGGTGGGTGAGGGCGCCGCTGCGCGAGGCGGCGGCGAAATGCACCAACCCCACCGGCTTGTCTGCGCTGCCGCCGCCGGGGCCGGCGATGCCAGTGATCGCCACCGAAACCTGCGCGTCGGAATGGGCGATCGCGCCGCGCGCCATTTCCTGCGCGGTCTGGCGGCTCACCGCGCCGGTGTCGCGTAGCGTCTCCGACGCGACGCCCAGCATCTGCTGCTTGGCTTCGTTGCTGTATGTGACGAAGCCGCGATCGACCACCTCTGAAGAGCCGGCGATCTCCGTGAGCGCGGCCGCCACCAGCCCGCCGGTACAGGATTCGGCCGTCGCCACTTTCAGGCCGCGCGCGCGGCAGGCGTCGAGCACGGCGCTGGCGGCTTCATTCGTCTCGTCGGTCATGGCGGCGGGCACGTCCCTCATTTGTGTGTCTTCTTCTGCAGCGAGATCTTTCCGACGTCTACCGTTTTCATGCTTGGCGGCGCGCCGCCGCACACTTGGATAGTTCCGTCGAGGGCCCCATTGCCGCAGGCGCACACGTTCCCCGGAAGGTTTGCGCACAAATAACCGTGACTCTCAATCATCAAGCAGCGTGAGCCAGCTCACAAAAGCAGCGAGTGACAGCCGCTACGGTTGATTGATCCCGTAACCGGAGGACAACAGCCATGCCACATGCGGACCAACCAAGCCAACTTGCCGAGTTTCAATGCTTGTTGATCGGCAGTTGGAGCAACGACTTCGACAAGCTCAGCGGCGCGGAGCTGGCAAAGCTTTCTCACAAGCGCGCGGACGGCACGACGGTGCCGCTGTCGTTCAACGTCATGCCGCTGCCGCAGATTCAAAACCAGGGTAACCGTCCGGACGACCCGACCAACGCAGCCTTGACCTACGGCGGCTTCATTCTGAAGAACTTCACTTTCACCGAAACGATCCGCTTTAACGGCGCCGCTGAAACCGATGACGCCCATCATCGCGATCCCGCCGCGCTTGCGGTGATCGCCGGCGCGCCGAACCGCGGCGGCGGCTACACGCCGTTCTGCCACGCGGTGTTCTACGACCAGCAGGTGCATTTCGCCGAAGGTCCGGAAGGTCCCAATGGCACGCTGAAAACGACTCAGAATAAGAAGCTGGGCGATGTCGTCCATGTCGAGAACGGCGCGTGGCTGCACCTCCAATCAGAGCAGCAGGTGTTGGGCCCCTATAAGCTGCATGATGCCGGGCCGTACGTCGACAGGACGGTACTGCCGCAGCCGCCGTACATCACGATCGCCAAGCAGATCGCGGTGCCGCATGGCAATTCGGTGCTCGCGCTGGGCAAGTTCGACATTATCGGGATGGATAAGCATCACAAGCCGATCATACACTCCCCGGGCGCCCCGGCTATTCCCGATGCATTCGTGCCGTATCCGGCGCCGGCCGACGTTGCCTGCGATCCCCACACGAACCCGTATGACCGCGCCGATCTCAACACGGACATCGACTATGAGAACCCGTCGCCCGGTTGGACCTGGAACGCCAACGAGCCGCTGCAGATCGCCGTCAAAAACATCAAGCCGACGTCGTTCATCCACTGGAAGGTCACAACACTGCCGGTGCCCGGCGGCAGGGGCGTCGTCACTAATATTCCGTTCGAGGACCGCAAGGCGAAAGATGGGGTATTCGGCCGGCAGCTTGTGGATAGCTGAAGATTTGGGGTGCTGCGCTTCAGGCTGATGGTGAAACGAGGTCTGCGTTTACAGCCTCAAGCATCAGAAGGAGAAGCGCAGCATGGACCATTTTGCTGGACTAGCAGGATGCTGAAAAATCGGGTTTGGAGAGCGATTTTTTCGGTGCGTGCAGCGGCGCCGAAGGGAATGACAGAGCGTGATCCGGGCTGCATTTCGAGTGGCGGCTATGATTTTGC
>JARRNI010000087.1:0-21203 GCA_037385125.1 Pseudolabrys sp. | reverse complement strand
GGCCTCGGCGCCGTCGTAAGCGCGCTGGGCATCTTCGGCATGCTCGTCGTCATGCACGTCAATTTCGGCGACACCATCCTCCCGACCACCCGGTTCGACCTGAGCGAGGAGCTGCAATATTTCACCAGCATCGCGCTCGCCTACATCACCGGTGGCTTGCTGGCGGTCATGTTTCGCAGCGCGCCGACATTGCCTTCACCCACGCGGTCGGCGCTGCTGAGCAAGAAGCTGGCGCCGGTGATCGCCTCGGTCCGCCGCAAGAAGGGCAAGGGCCAGCAAGTCGATGTGTTCGAGATCATGCAGCGGGCGCACAGCATCCAGCGCATCGTCACCGGCGTGATCGCCGGCGCTACCACCGCGGGCTCGATCTACACCGGCATCATGCATCACTGACGCGCCGGGCGGCGCGCAGGCTTGCCGGCTCTTTCGCTGCGGCGTGCCGGTCAGCCCGCCATGTCGCGCTTCTTTTCGAGATATTCGTCGCGGTCGATTTCGCCGCGCGCGTAGCGTTCTTCCAGCGCCTCCAGCCCGGCCGGACGCCGCGCCAGGCGGTTCTCGGTGCGCGCCGCCGCCAGCGACCACACCAGCCACAAGACGCCGACCACGACGATAAAAATGATGATCGTGCCGAATGTAATCATCTCGAACGTTCCCTCGCCGCCGCCCCTCTTCGGACGGGTCCGATGTTAGCCGATCGTGCCGCGGGCCGGAAGGCGGTGGCCCGCCGGCGAGATGACCGTCTTCCCGATCAGTAGACCGAAGGCTCCGCCGTCTGCTCCGATATTTGCTCCGCCTGCGTGACGAATACCCGCTCGTCCACCGGGCCGGACACCCAGCCCTGGCCGGGCAGCGGCGTGATCTTGATGTCGGAAATGAGTCCGCGCTGCAGCGACGGATCGAAATAGTGCATCGCCTGCTGATTGAGATCGATTACGCGGCCCGGCGTGAGCGGACCGACGTCGTTGATCTTGACGATGACCTTCTTGCCCGCGCTCTCCAGCAGCGCATAGGCTGCCTTGTAATTCTTGCCGTAGTGCACGCCGCCAAACATGCCACGGAAATCCGCCTGGATCGCCGCAGTCCACGCCGCCGGATCGTACAGCTCGCCGGATGCGGTCTCGATGCCGCCTTCCTTGTAACCGGGCCGGTAGGGGTTATACATCGACGCCGTGCCGTAGAGCGGCGCGACCGGATTGCCCATGGCGTCGAGCTTCGGCTGCGTCAGCAGCGCATTCGCAATGAGGCGCTGCGCAGGCCGGAACCGGTCGGCGAACCCGAGTTCCGGCCGCGCGCAAGGAAATGGCGCCTTGCCCGGGACGAAGGCGCGGCCGGACGGCGGGTTCGTCGGCTCTGCAGCCGCGGTTTTGTCCGTTTTGTCGTGCGGCTGCGCATGAGCTGCATTGCGGCTCGCTGTTTTCTTGCTGGAGCTATGATGCAGTGAAGGATTTGCGGATTTGGCCGTCGCGGCCGAGAAAGAAGCCATTACCATCGCAGCGCCGCACAGCGCTGCGCCCAAGCGCGTCACCATTTTTTTGTTGTCCCCGTTTCTTTCTTGGCCCCCCGGCCTTGGATGCCGGCAGTAGAGACGGCGTGGTTCGAATTAAGGGCAAGATTTAGGAGATTTCTGGATAGGCCGCGCGCGAGGCTGTGACATTTGCAACGAAAGTTCACTTGACCATTTGCTTGTCGTCGCTGTGCGTGATTCGACGCCGAAACATGCGGAAAACGCGCCTTTTCTGCGCGGATGAAACTGGAACGAGGCCCCGGTCCATATGCTGCAACGGCAGAGCGATCAGCGAATGGAGGTTCCCATGCGGAAACTTGCAATCGGATTGCTGGCTGCGGCAGGCGTCGCGCTCGCCGCGCCGGCTGGCGCGCAGGTGGTTTATCAATCGGTTCCCGCCGCGAGCGGCGTCGTGGTGGCGCCGAGCGCCGGGGCCTACGCCTATGTGGTGCCGCAGGCCCCGACCGAGGTCTACAACTACAGCAACGGCGACTACTCCTACAACACATACACCTATGCGAACGGCTGCCACGTGACGACCATCCGCGACTACGGCTAGGTCATCGCCTATCGCGACTGCTATTGACGGGTGGGAGCGGCGCAGGGTGGTCTTCGCGCTGTCCCGCGCTTAGCGGATGCCGGCGCGCAGGGAAGGTCGGGATGAGGCCGCGCTGGAAGATCAAAAACGCGATCATCAGCGGCACCGAAGTCGTCAGCGCTGCCGCGCAGATGACCGGCCGCGCTGAATCGCGACGCGCTTCAATCACTTAAACGCCGAATCAGTGCCGGCCAGCGCGCGGGCCCGAGCCCTTTTGCACCGGCCGCGGCACAAATTGCTTGCCTGGCCGCCGGGGACCTGAAAACATTCGATGGGCGGCGACCGAAAAGGATAGGCGGTCATGGCCGAATCCGCCGGATTGAGCCTGTCGGGCGAGCTGCGGCGCGAAGCCCGCATCGTAGGCTTGCTGTTTGCCTCCACTACCAGCATGATCGGCTCCGGCTGGCTGTTCGGCGCCTATCACGCCTCCAAGATCGCCGGCCCCTTGAGCATCTGGAGCTGGGTCGTCGGCGCGATCATCATCATGCTGATCGCGCTGTGCTTTGCCGAGCTCGCCGCGCTGTTTCCGCGCAGCGGCGCGCTAGTGCACATGAGTCACGCCAGCCACGGCGAGGGGCTAGGCCGGCTGTGGGGCTGGATGCTGTTTCTCTCCTACGTGCCGGTGGCACCGGTCGAGGCCGAGGCCATCGTCACCTATGCCAACAACTACCTGCCCTATTTCATCCAGCCCGGCAGCAACGGCCTGTTGACCGAAGTCGGTTTCGCCACCTGCGTGGGTTTGATCGGTGTGCTCGCGCTGTTGAACCTGTTGGCGGTGCGCATGCTGCTCAACGTGAATTCGACCATCACCTGGTGGAAGATCGGCGTGCCCATCCTGACCATCATCGTGCTGATCGCGGCCAGCACGCACTGGAACGTCTGGGCCGCCGATCCGAACAGTTACAGCTTCGACGGCATCTTCACCGCCCTCCCCGCTGCCGGCATCGTATTCAGCTATCTCGGCTTCCGCACGGCGATCGACCTCGGCGGCGAAAGCTCCAATCCCGGGCGGCACATCCCGATGGCGGTGATCGGCTCGGTGCTGATCTCGGCGGTCATCTACGTCCTGCTGCAGGTGGCTTTCCTCATGGCGCTGCGCCCGCAAGACCTGGCGCATGGCTGGGCCAATCTGAGCTTCACCGGTGAAGCGGGGCCGTTCGCCGGCCTCGCCGCCACACTCGGCATCGGCTGGATGGCGACGCTGCTCTATATCGACGCCTATATCTCGCCAGGCGGCACCGGGCTGATGTTCATCACCGGCGGCTCGCGCATCCTCTACGCCGTCGGCGACATGAATGCCGGACCGCGCTGGCTGATGCTGCTGAACAGCGCCAAGGCGCCGTGGCTCGCGGTGCTGATCATGTGGGCCGCCGGTCTTCTGTTTCTGCTGCCGTTCCCGGCCTGGCAGCTGATGGTCAACTACATCACCTCGATCACCGTGCTGACCTACGGGCTTGGGCCGATCGTCCTCCTGGTCATGCGCCGCAACCGACCGGACCTGAAGCGGCCGTTCCGGCTGTGGGGCGCAGAAATCCTCGCGCCCATCGCCTTCATCTGCAGCAACTGGATCATCTATTGGACCGGCTTCAGCGCCGATTCATTCCTGTTCGGCCTGGTGGCGGGCGGCTTCGTGCTCTACGCGCTGTATTATCACTACGTCGCGAAGAAGCCGCCGGAGGAATTCGGCTGGCGCTACATCGCTTGGCTGCTGCCTTGGTTCGGCGGCATGTGGGTGCTCTCAGCCCTGAGCAATATTGGCGGCTATAGCGTGATCGGCTTCTGGACCGGCGTCGTGCTGGTCGGGGTCTGGAGCCTGATCGTGATCGCGCTTGCGCTGCGCTCGGCGCTGCCGGCGATGGAGACCGCCAAGATCATGGTTCACATGGAAACCACCTAACCGGCAGTGGCGGCCTTCGCATGCGTGAAGGATCCGGGTGTGTCCGCCCCGCGCGCGGTTTTCGTTATGCGGGGTCGGCCGCCGACCGTTGGCGGCTTGGCCGCGCTGCATGCGGTGAGGTCGCCGGAGGTCGCCGCGATGTCCACTGTGGGCAGTTGCGTCAAGGTCAAATAGCCGCGCGGATGGAACGTCATGGCCCAATGCGAGAACGTCCGCCCCCAGTTGTTCGACACCTCGATCTCGGCGCGGTGTCCAGGGCTCGCCTCGATCGTCAGGGGATGGCTTCCGCCCCAGTCGATGCGGGCTTCCAGCAGGAGCTCCCCGCAGGGAACGGCGAAGTCCACCAGAGTGGCCGGCGAGATGCTGCCGACATGCGCGCTGTTGACAAAAATCTCATAGGGCCGGTTGCCGTCGACGTAGCTGGAGCGCCGATACATCCTGATGTTTCACTCGGCGGGAACTGGCACGGTTTCCTCGGGCAGGGCCGGGCCCGACGGCGCGGCAGTCGGCTTGACTGCCGGCAGCGCCATCACCAGCAGGCCTGCGATCACTGGCGTCGTGAAAACCGCAATGAAGAACCAGAGCACCGCCGGCCGGCTGCGATGTCTGCCATGATGGCTACCAGCGCCGCCAGCACGAAATACAAATATATCAAGCCCATAGACGATTCCCCCCGCGGCAGGATCGAGCGCGACGATTGGAGCGCCTTCCGGGCGAGCGCGTCAACCGTTTGTTGCCCGGCGCAGGTTGCCCGCCGCCGCCAACCAAAACTACGACGCCAGCAAATTGGGACGCGCCGCCGGCTCACCGGCAGATATATTCCCGCCGCCACACGATGCCGTCCGGCGTGACCACGCCGTATCTGTCCCAGCATCCCGGCGGCGCGAGATTGCGCTTCACGCGGTGGTAGGGATAGCGCCAGCCGATGATCCAGTCCGGCCGCCATTGCCGTCCTTCGTGGTACGGCGTGTTGGGCATTTGCCGGTTGGCGCCGGTCGCCGCTGCCGGCATCACGGCCATGGCCAGTACAGCCATGGCCATCGCATCAATTTTGTGTTTACGTACCATCCGTCACCCCCTGCAACCCTACAACCGGATCCGTCCCGCGCCCGGCGCCGCAATTGCAACGCGGTTGTGTCTTTTTTCTATCGACTCGGATTGGAGCCGGGAGCAGTATCTTGATAACTACTGGCTACCACCGCAACAGGCGGACGGGCGACACGCACATGGTCGAATTCTTGAGACGTTCGGTTGCACAGTTGCAGTCGCCGACCTGCGCCGCCTGTAACCTGGAAATGGTATGGTACCGCTCGCTGCGGCCGCCGGGCGAGCCCGAAATGATCGCCCATATTTCCAGTGCGCAAGCTGCAACAGCATCGCGGAGGTGAAGACCAGGGCGCGGGCGGACGGCAACGGCAAGCCGCCGCCGCAATCGGCGCGGGCGCCGACGCCCGCCTTACCGGCGGCCGCCTTCGCCCCACCCGGCGATGAACTCGGGCCCAGGCCCTAGCGTGCGCCGGGCAAGCGGACTATTTGGGCTGACCGAAGATTTTTTCGATCACCTGCATCACCGGCAGCGCGGCATTCGCCTTCAGAAAACAGGCGGATTTCAGCTTTTCGGCATTGGCCTTGAATCGTTCCAGCTCCATCACGGCGCTGCCCTTTCGGCCGTGGTAATAGCCGCTCAGCCAAACGGCAATGTCTTTCGGGTCGGCAACACTGAAGGAAAGAAGCTGCGTGCAGGTGATCTTGGCGACGTCGACCGTCACCTGCGCGCGCCCCGCGGGCGCCGCCAGCAGGGCCGCGAGGACGAGTAAAAGCTTTTTCATGCGGCACCTCCTCGCTCACAAATTACGCCGTGCGCACGCGCAGCGCCAGCACGATGAGCGCGATGCCCTGGATCAGCAGCAGAATGCCGAACACCAGCGGGACCGCCAATGCGGCCGTCAACGGAGAGCCCAGCAGCAGCACGCCAATGACCCAGTACCACCATCGTAGCTCCGGGATCGGTAAGCAGCATGAGGCCGAGCAGGATTCACGCCACCCCCTGCAGCAAGAAGACCCACCAGATATTCGATTGCCGGCCCGGGATCGTGATCGCGGTCATGTCGTAAGCGCTCCTTGGCGCCGATCGGTTACATTGCCGCGCGCGGGCGGCCGATGAATGTTCGGCCTGATTGCCGCGTCCTGCGGAGCGCCGCCTTGCGGCGCGTCAAAGGGCGCAGTTTTATGCAAATGAAAGCGGCGCTGCGGGCCGGAGCGCGGCGGGCTGTTCAGCGCCCGCCTGATTGGCTAGCATCGTCGCGATGGGAAATGCCCGGTGGCGGGCCTTCGACCAGATCGGATCAAGGCGGTCATCATGCGCGTTGCCGTCTGCACGCTCGCCGCCCTCATCGGTATGGCCCAACTCGCCTACGCCGACGATGCGGATAAAGCCGATAAAGACAAAAAGATCATCGAAAAGAAAATCGATACACCGTCGCTCGACCTCAACGGCTATTCGCCGCAGTTCAATACCGACCTGTCGCGCCAGCCGGATTCGATCGACCCGCCCGGTACGTCGCAATTCCGCAACGACAATGCGCATCCCTATTTCGGACTGAAGTTTTCCGAGCCGCTGAAGTGACCAGGCGATCGGCGCGACCACCGCCCTTCGCAGCGTTAACGAACGGTTAAGAAACGTTAACGAAGCTCCCTGCACTGCCGGTAATGTAATAAAGTGTTTCGCCAGCAAGCGCTGTGCCAGGACGCCGGCCATCGAGATGCAGCAGTGAGACGCTCCGACCCCGAACGACCGCGTGCTGAGCCGCGCGCCGCCCTTCCGGACGTGGCGAACGGCTATATGCCCGCCTTTGCCCGCGACCACCGGCGCCAGCAGGCCGTTCATAAGGGCAGCCAGGAGAGCGAGCCCTTCGACATCGCCGACGTGATCGAGCAGGTGGTCGGCGCCGTTGACGCCAACGGAAGGCACTGGCCCAGGCTGCAAGGCCCGCCGGTCAACCGCGTGAGTGAGCTCGAATGCGCGCTGGAAGCCCAGCGCAACGAATTGTCCGCGCGCTGCATGCAACTCGCCGATCTGTGCAACGTGCAGCAGCAGGCCGCCGATCTGAAAGTCGCACACGAAGCGATCCGCAATCTCGACGGCTCGCTGAACTTGCTGCAGGCTGCGCTGGCGCAGCAGGAAGGCGAGGCCGCGGTGGCGAAGCAGGCGCTGGCGCAGGCCGAGCAAGAGCGCGACGCATTGCGCGCGCAGCTCGAACGGGAACGAAAGGCGCTGCAAGCCGAGCTCCAGCAAGAAAGGCAAGCCCTGCAGGCCCAGCTTGAAAGGGCCACCGGCGAAGCCGAAAAGCTGCGCCAACAGACGCTGCATTTGCAAAAGGCGTTCAGCACCCGCGAAGCGGCCATCGCCGCGGCGCAGGACAAGCGCTCCGCCGCCGAGGCCGAATTGGGCGCCGGCCGCGCCGAGGCGGAAAAGCTAAGAGGCACGCTCGAGCATGCGCGGCAAAGTCACGCCGACGCGCTTGCCCGGCAAGCAGCGCAATCCGGCGAGCGCATCGACACGCTCAACACCGCGCTGGCCGCGTGCGACCAACGCATCGGGGCGCTGGCTGCTGCGAACGACAAGCTCGTCGAGCGCTGCGACCGGCTGCGGAACACCGGCGAGGCGGCGGAAACGTCGCGCAAGCACCCGCAGGAGACGGTCGAGGCGCAGGCCGAAAATATACAGTTCCTGGAAACCGTCCTGCGAGTCGAGCGCGAAGACGCCAAGCGGAAATCAGCGGAGCTCGACGCCGCGCTTGCACGCGAGCGCAACGCACGCACCGCGGCCGAGCGCACCGCTGCAGCGCTGCGCAAGGACGTCGTGCGGCTATTCTCGAAGCTGACGGCGACGGCGAAAGCGGCGGGCTGAGCGGCGGCACTTTCCGCCTTCAACCACTCTCCCGCAGGCGCAACCCCTCGCAGAACCGGCGCCGCTCTGCCGGGCCGCGAGGCGACGCCCGGCCGTCAAAGCGGTCGCAGTCGTTGACCGGGCCAACGGCCGCTTGGTTGCGGCGGCGGCGAGCTGCTGCGCTTCATCGGACGCCGCCGGAGCCGGCTCTTGCGCGTGTTTGGACCCCGCGTCAGCTTCATGCTTCTCAGCAGGGGGCGCCGCCTGTTTGGGCGTCTTGGCGGCTTCACTTTTCGCGGCGGGCTGTTTCGCCTACTCGGATGCTGCGGCCGCCTCGTGTTTCTATGCCGTTTTTTGCGCCGACTTGGGTGCTGCGGCAGCTTCGTGTTTCTCGGCCGATGCTTGAGCCGGCTTGGATGCCGCGGCAGCTTCGTGTTTCTCGGTGGGGTCCTGCGCGGGCTTGGACGCTGCCGCCGTCTCGCCTTTCATAGGAGATTGCGGCTTCTGCTCGGCACTCTGCGGCGACACCTTTGGCGCAGACGTCTTGGCTGTCTCCGTTCCGGTGACGGCTGCGAACACATGTTGCTGCTTCTGTGCTCGCTGAACGGGCTGCTCCGGCTTCGATAATCCGAACAGGCCACGATGCCTTTAATCTCTGTCGATGAAGGTCAGCGGCTCGCCACAGGCCGGCCTGCGCGCCGCCGCCACGCCCGGCACCAAGCCACAGGCTTTGCGCCGCGACCCTGGGCGCGCATAGAGCGGCTCGAGGGCACATCCGGCCACGCGACGGCTCCTCTTACCCCGCATAAACCGCGCGCTCGAACTTGCCGTAGGTGTCCATGAAAGGCGGTTCCACGAACGGCAAGGTCTGTGTCATGATGAGCGCGGCAACGTCCTTTTTCGGGTCGAACCAGTAGTGGGTGTTCAAGACGCCCGCCCAGGCCAGCGAGCCGGCCGAGCGCATGCGCGGGATGTCTTCTTCGACGCGGAAGAAGCCGAAGCTGTGCGTGCGTCTGGTGCCCGGGAACGGATCGCAATCGGCGGTGACGGGCGGCGCGGAGGTCACCATCTTCTGGAAGGTCAGCCCGTTCATGCGGTCGGCCAGCATCCAGTCGACCGAGCTTTCCGAAAGCACGCGCTTGCCGTCGAGCGCGCCGCGGTTGAGGAACATGCGCAGAAAGCGCATGTAGTCCGGCGCCGTCGAGTAGAGCGAATGGCCCATGCCGTAGAATTCCGGATGAGTCGGCGGCGCGAGATCAAACGGCGCCAGCTTGCCGTCTTCGCCGCGCGCGGCGACCGAAGCCACCCGCGGCTTCATGGTTGCGGAAACCTCGAAATCGGTGTCCGGCATGGCGAGCGGCGCGAATATTTCTTCCCGGCAGAACTGGTCGACGCGGCGGCCGTCGATCTTCTCGACCACCTGGCCGAGCCAATCGATGCCGATGCCGTAGCCCCAGCGCGTGCCCGGATCGGTCATCATCGGATAGAATAGCGCGGCCTTGAGACCGGACAGGATCGGCGGATTGCCTGTCACCGCCAGATATTTAGCCATGTCCGCGTTCCAGAACTCGTATTCGAGACCGCTGGTGTGGGTGGCCAGATGGCGCACGGTCGCCTTGGTCCTGGGCGCGCGCAGCACCGGCTTGTCGCCGTCGAAGCGCTCGAGCACCTGGATCTTGCGAAACTCGGGAAGAATCTCCGCGACCGGCTTCTCGGCATCGAGCTTGCCGCGTTCGATCAGGATCATCGCGGCCGTGCTGCCGACGGCCTTGGTCATCGAGAAGATGCGGAACACGGTGTCGAGGGTGGCTGCCTGGCCGGGCGCGCGTTCGCCGGCGGCACCCGACCATTTGACGCCGTTCTTGTCACCCGTCATGGCAACCGCGAACGGCACGTCGCCCGCGCGCACGGCGTCGTCAAGCACTGCCTGCAATGTCGACATTGTTTCCTCCCGGTGAACTGTTGTTTGGCTTTCGGCGCAATCGTTTCGGTCGATTGCATGGGGGAGGATAAACCTTGCGCCTTAGGGCGACAATCGGATGTTTGGTGAGCTTCGCCCACTTCGTTTCGGGCGCAAGCATCGAACCGGGCGTGGAACCAATTTCTCCGGTCGCTACGCTATCCGAGTCCGGTGTGGCGATGTTTTGTACCGCTTATTTACGTGGACGTGATGCGATTATCCGCTACTGGAACGTCACGGTCGCGAGGGCGCGATTGACCTTGTCCTGCGGCCAGAAAGTGACGGGCCCAGGCGATGCGCCCGGCGTAGCAATATTCGTGCCTTGGCCGGGCTGGTTCAGGATCTGCTGCCCCGCCGCGTTCGACACGCTGACGGCGCCTTCAATCAGGAAAACGCCGAGTGCCTGACTGTCGATCGGCCCGCCCCAGAACTCCGTCCCGCGCACGCCGACGGTGGCGACAGGTGTCGTCACGCTGACGTCGGCGTTTGCCAGCTTCGACACCTGGCCGGAGAGAAACCGGAAGGCCCCGGCCACCCCGAACTTGATCGTTCCGCTGCCCGCGGCCGGATTGAAGACATACGTATTGAGCGTCAGCTTGGCCTTCTCGCCGAGCGTGAGCTGCGTGTTGTCCTTGAAGGTGACTTCCAGCCGGGCCGCTTTTCCGGTGGAAACGACCTCGTTGAGATAGACGGACGCATTGAGGCCAAGCGCCTGAGTGGTGCCGCCAAGCGTGCCGTTCGCCCCTCCCTGTATGCGGCTGACCGTGCCGATCGCCTCCTGCGCCCCGGCCTGACCGCCGACGAAGCCGGAAAAAAGCACCACCGCAATGAGGATCAGCCGATACGGCATGCGCTTGCCCTTCCAAATGCCATCCGGACGAATTTTGCCACAATGCGAGCGCGCGCCCAATCCTGCTTGCTAATCAATATCAATAAACGTCAGCGGCCTGGCCACCGCCTCCAGCGGTCGCCGCTCCGCCGGCACGGCCCAGCGCCAGGCCACTAGCCCAGCCAGGACCATCAGTGTCGAGCCCAGCAGATAGCCGCCGAACACGCTCACGCGCGAGCCGGTGTCGATCAGCACGCCGAACAGCCATGGCCCCACGATCCCGCCAATGCCGGTGCCGATGGCATAGAAGAAGGCGATCGCCAGCGCCCGGATCTCCAGCGGAAAGGTCTCGCTCACGGTCAACGAACAGCCAGCCGGTGCCGGCCAGCAGCACGCCGGAGACAATGTAGGTGAAGGCAATCATCGGCTTGCGTCCGCGCGTGTCGAACAGGCGGCCGATCAGCAACGGCCCGAGGAAATTGCCGGCCGCGAACGGCAGAATGGAATAGCCGACATGGTCGGACGGCACGCCGTAGAAATCGGTAAGGATGAGCGCGTAGGTGAAGAAGATGGCATTGTAGAAGAAGGCCTGCGCCGCCATCAGGGCAAGGCCGACATAGGTGCGCTGGCGGTGGCGCTTGAATAAGGTCTGCGCCACTTCCCATAGGGGCGTCGATTTGCGCGTGCGCAACGTCACCTTCGGCAGGTCGTGCACGGGCGGCGCCTGCGCGAAACGCCCCTCGATGTCGTCGACCACTGCATGCGCCTCGTCGGCGCGCCCATGCGTCATCAGCCAGCGCGGGCTCTCCGGCAGCCACAGCCGCATAAAGAAGATGACGAGCGCTAGCGTGGCGCCGATCAGGAAGGCGAGCCGCCAGCCGATCTCCGGATTGATCACGTTCGGGTCGAGCAGCACCAGCGAGCCGACCGCACCCATGGCGGCGCCTACCCAGAAGCTGCCGTTGATGCACAGATCGCTCCAACCGCGCACGCGCGCCGGGATCAGCTCCTGAATGGTGGAATTGATGGCGGCATATTCGCCGCCGATGCCGGCGCCGGTGAGAAAGCGAAACGCGGCGAAGCTCCACACATTCCATGAGGCGGCGGTGAGCGCAGTGGCGGTCATGTAGACCGTGAGCGTGATGAAGAACAGCTTCTTGCGGCCGAGCCGGTCAGTCAGCCAGCCGAAGAACATGGCGCCGAGCACCGCGCCGGCGAGATAGGCGGATGCCGCGAGGCCGACATCGGCATTGGAGAATTGCAGCACGGGGCTTTCCTTCAGCGCACCGGCGAGCGAACCGGCAAGCGTCACCTCCAGCCCGTCGAGTATCCAGGTGACGCCGAGGGCGGCGACAACCAGCGTGTGGAAACGGCCCCAGGGCAGGCGGTCGAGTCGCGCCGGGATGTCACTTTCCACGATGGTGCCGGGTACCATCCGCTTTCCCTCCCCTGTCCCGTTGCCAGCCTAACGCCGCGGCGGTGGCCGGCGGTCGCCGAATTGGCCCGTCCTGTCGCCAAATTGCAACAGGCGACGCCGATTCGACCCCCGGCCAGCGGACGCAAGAAAAGGCGACGCGCTACAGCGGGAGCTCAACGACCTGCTGCAGGCCCGGGCGACGGGCTGATTGGGCAACCGATTTCGCCGCGGGCGCGGCATCGGCTATGCTTGCGGCCATGGAAACGGAAGTCCTGCGCCGGCTCAACTACGCCGCGGCCATCGCCTGCGGTGTTTTTGCCGCCATCGCTATACATATCGTGTTCACCGTGTTCGGCGTCGGCCTCGATGCCGTCCTGCACGGCGCGGCCACCCCGCAGAAGCAGTTGATTTCGGCGCTGGCCTGGTGGGCGGTCGCGGCGGCCGGCTTCATCGGCGGCTGGGGCACCGGCGCCTATCTGATCGCGGCGGCGCGCGAGCGCGACTTCGTTTACCGCCTGGCCGGCGGCTTCCTGATCGCCCTCGTTTTTGCCGTGGCGACGGCGGGCGGCATCATGAGCGAGAGCGGCAATGTCGGGGGCACGGCAGGCGTGATCGCCGGCCTCGCCGCGCTCGGGCTCGGCGCCATCTGCGCCTTCTGCGGCGCGCGGCTCGCCTATCTCAACGCCGAGCAGGTATGAGCCGCCGCGATCAGCCGGCGGAGCTCTGCCCGCGCTCCGCCCAGATCTTAATCATGTCGATCGGGAACGGAAACACGATGGTCGACGTGCTGCGTTCATTCGAGATGTCGAACAGCGTGGCGAGATAGCGCAACTGCATAGCCTGCGGCACCGGCGCCAGCATGCGCGCGGCCTCCACCAGCTTGGCCGCCGCCTGCTGCTCGCCCTCGGCATTGATGATCTTGGCGCGGCGCGAGCGCTCGGCCTCGGCCTGGCGGGCGATCGCGCGCACCATGCTGTCGTCGAGGTCGATGCGCTTGATCTCGACGTTGGAGACCTTGATGCCCCAGGCATCGGTCTGGCTGTCGAGCACTTCCTGGATGTCGTTGTTGAGCTTGTCGCGCTCGGCCAGCATCTCGTCGAGATCGTGCTTACCGAGCACCGAGCGCAGCGTAGTCTGCGCAAGCTGGCTGGTCGCCTCCATGAAATTCTCCACCTGGATGATAGCGCGCTCGGCGTCCACGATGCGGAAATAGATCACGGCATTGACCTTGACCGACACGTTGTCGTGCGAAATCACGTCCTGCGGCGGCACGTCGTTGACGATGATGCGCAGATCGACCCGCACCATCTGCTGAATGATCGGGACCATCAGGATAAAGCCCGGCCCCCTGGTGCCGGTATAGCGCCCGAGCGTGAACATGACGCCGCGCTCGTATTCGCGCAGGATGCGGATCGAGGAATAGAGGATGAACAGCAGGATGACGGCGATCACGACGGCGGTGGCGGTCCAAACCATGACTTCGGCTCCTTCTGACTGCCAGGCGGGCCTCTCAGGCCGGCTCGACGAATAGAACCAGGCCCACTCGATTGACGACCTTGACGCGCGTTCCGGGCGCAAGCGGCGCGGCCGCGCGCGCGCGCCAGATCTCTCCCTGCACGCGAACCTTGCCCTCGTCCTGCTGCCACGTCAGCGTCTCGCCCTGGGCGCCGAGCAGGGCTTCGTGGCCGGTGACGACCGGGCGCTTGCGCGAGCGCAGCAGCAGCATGATCACCAGCAGCAGAAACGCGGCGGTGACGATCGTGGCGCCCGCAACGACCGCAATCGAAAGCTCGAAACCGGGAACCCCCGACTGGAACATCATGAAGGAGCCGACGCCGAAGGCGAGGATGCCGGCGATGCCGATGATGCCGAACGAGCTGATGAAGATCTCGGCCACCATGAGCCCGATGCCGAGCAGCAGCAGCGCCACGCCGGCGTAGTTGATGGGCAGCAGGTTGAGCGCATAGAGCGCCACCAAGAGGCTGATGGCGCCGATGAATCCCGGCCCCATGCCGGGCGTGGCTAGCTCGAAGATGATGCCGTAGACGCCGATCAGCAGCAGGATGAAGGCGACGTTGGGATCGGTGATGAGGGCGAGCAGCTCGGTGCGCCAGCCCGGCGCGACGGTGACGGTTTTCAGGCCGGCGGTGTGCAGCTCCGTGGGCTTGCTGGCGACGATGACCGTGCGCCCGTCGATCTTGCGCAGCAGATCCGGCACGTCGTCGGCGATCACGTCGATGACGTTGAGCTTGAGCGCCTCGTCGGCCGCGATGCTTTCGGCCGAGCGCACCGCCTTCTCCGCCCATTTCACGTTGCGCTTGTGCAGCTCGGCGAGGCTGCGGATATAGGCCGTGGCGTCGTTGATGATCTTGCGCGTCTCGGTATCGGCCGGCTCGCCGCCGGACTTCTTCTTCTCGTTGCCGCCGCCACCGAACAGGCCGCCGCCACCGAGCTGCACCGGCGTCGCCGCGCCGATATTGGTGCCGGGCGCCATGGCGGCCACCGCGCTGGCATAGGTGATGTAGGTGCCCGCACTCGCCGCCCGCGCCCCGCTCGGCGCCACATACGTCGCGACCGGCACCTTCGAGGACAAGATCGTGCGGATGATCTTGCGCATCGAGCCGTCGAGGCCGCCGGGCGTGTTCATCTTGAGGATCACCAGACCGGCGTCGTCGGTCTGCGCCCGCGCGATGCCGTGGGCGATGTAGTCGGCGATGGCCGGGCCGATGGCGCCGTCTATCTTGAGCACCATCGCCTTGCGCGGCGGCGCGGCGCCGGCCGGCAGCGCGGCTAGCAGCAGCGCCGCCATGATCGGGTAAATCGCGCGCCAGCTCATGAGCCTTCCCTGTTCGCTGTCCGTCTCAGCGCGGGCTTTCGGTCTTGCGCGAACGCCTCGTCACCGGGTCGAACCACGGTGGCGCCGGATTATTGCACAGGCTTCGGCGCCGCGATGCGGGCGATGGACAAGACGTTGAAATATATAATTCTTTTCTGTGGATAGCCGGCCCCCTCGGCCCGGCCGAAACGAGCAGGTGGCCCCGAAGCCGAAGCTGCCCTACCATCGGCGACGCGAAGCAGGACCCGGACGCGCCGCCTAGTCGGCGAAGAAGGCGGGCCGGCTTGCGAGGAAACACCAATATCCCTGCCGGATTGCGACAGGGGGCGAATCGGAGGGCGAGATGGGAAGCGAAGTCGTGCTCATCGCGATCGGCGTGCTGGCCGTGATCTGGATCGTCGTGCTCTGGGGCTCGCGCTATTTCGGTCCGCAATGAGGCGCGCGCGTTTGCCTCGGGCCAGTCGGAGCATACGCTAGCGAAACGGCGTCTAGGCTGGAATATGCTTCGGGAAGACGATCCGAATTCCGCTCATCCCCACGCACTCGCCGCCGCGCCTTCGCGGTGCCGAAGCGGCTTCGCGAAGGCGGAGCAAGGTCGGCGGACTCCAAGCGCGCCGAAGCTCGCGAAGCGAGCGGAGGCGGGTCACGGGGACGGGCGGAGGATGTCTCCAACCGAGCTCAATTCACTTTAGCTAAGCGCCCTGCGCGCCAGGGCCGCCAGCACGCCGACGCCGACGATGCCGGCCACGACCACGGCCACGCGGGTGGCCGGCGCCGGCAGATCGACCGCGCGGCGCGAGGCCTCGCTGCCGAAGGAGCCGCGCGTGCGGTGCAGGTCGTGCACCGGTTTCTCCAAATTGTCGGGGCGCGCGGCCGTGACCGGCTGGCCGGTCATTTGGCCGGACCAGACCTTGCGCGCGAGATAGCGGTCGAGCAGCGCCGGCCCGACCATGTTGCCGAAGATCAGCTCGGCCGTGGTCAGGCCAAGCCAGTATTCGCGCTTGCGCTCGTGCGCCGCCTTGAAGAGGGCGTCGGCCGCGACTTCAGGCTGGATGATCGGGGGCACCGGACGGGGCTTACGCGGCATATGCACCCGCGCCCAGTCGAACTGCGGGGTGTTCACGCCGGGCAAGTTCACCACCGTGACATGGATATTGCTCTTGTCGTGGATCAGCTCTGTGCGCAGCGAGCTGGTGAAGCCGCGGATGGCGTGCTTGGAGCCGCAATAGGCCGATTGCAGCGGAATGCCGCGATAGGCGAGCGCCGAGCCCACCTGCACGATGGTGCCGTGGTTGTGCTTGCGCATGAGGCGCAGCGCGGCCATGGTCCCGTGCACGAAACCGAGATAGGTGACCTCGGTGACGCGGCGGTATTCCTCCGGCGTCATCTCGATGAACGGCGAGAACACCGTCACCATGGCGTCGTTCACCCAGACGTCGATGGGGCCGAGCTCGCTTTCGAGCTTCTCCGCGGCGGCGAACAGGGCATCGGCGTCGGAGACGTCGGCGGCGGCGACGACCGCGCGGCCGCCGAGGCTTTCCACTTCCTCCTTCACCGTCTCGAGCGCCGCTTCGTCGCGCGCGATCAATCCGATATGTGCGCCCGCCCTGGCGAAGCGGTGCGCGGTGGCACGGCCGACGCCGGCGCTGGCGCCGGTTATAATGACGTTCTCGGTTCTGTTGCTGGATGTGATCGACATTTTACTGATCCTTCAGGACGGTTCTTGCTTGATGTGCTCTGCGATGAGCTCTGCGATATGGCGCGCCTTGCGCTCCGTCCCCTGCTCAATCTGCTCGCGGCAACTGAACCCGTTGGCCAAAATCGCGGTGTCGGCCGCCGCGCTGCGCACCTTGGGCAGCAGCACGCGCTCGCCGGCCGCCATCGAGACCTCGTACTTGTCCTTCTCGAAGCCGAAGGCGCCCGCCATACCGCAGCACCCGGAGGCCATGA
The DNA here is from genome assembly GCA_037385125.1 of Pseudolabrys sp. Classification (GTDB taxonomy): domain Bacteria; phylum Pseudomonadota; class Alphaproteobacteria; order Rhizobiales; family Xanthobacteraceae; genus Pseudolabrys. The sequence goes on along the minus strand of JARRNI010000087.1, from coordinate 4,323 downwards.
CCTCGAAGTCGACACCCATCCGCTCAAGAATGTTCTTTTCCGAGGCCGGCTTGATCACCGCGTGATGATGGCAATGCAGCTGCACCAGTGCCTCGCCGCCGACGCGCGGCAGCGCGCAGTCGCTGCGGTCGAGAAACTCGGTGAGGAAGAGCGACTGCTCGCTCAGCCGCTTGGCCAGCTTGTTGTCCGGAAACAGGTCGACCAGCTCGTCGCGGAACGCGCTCACGCAGGCCGGCTCGAGCCCGACCAGCGGGGTGCCGGCCTCGATCTCCGAGCGCAGGCTGTCGAGGGTGGTGCGCCACAGGTCCTTGGCCTGGTCGATATAGCCCCAGTCGTAGAGCGGGCGGCCGCAGCAGAGCGGCCGCTCCGGGATGACCACGTCGAAGCCGAGCGATTCCAGCACCTGCGTCGCGGCGACCGCGGTGTGCGGCTTGAAATAGTTGTTGAAGGTGTCCGGCCACAGCAGCACGCGGCGGCCCTCGCCCGCGCTCTTGCGGCGTTTCTTGAACCAGCGCCGGAAGGTCTGCCTGGCGAAAGGCGGCATGTCGCGGTGGGGCGAAACACCCGCCCCCCACTTCGCCCATGAGGTGTTGGCAAAAGTATTGGCGAGGCCGGGCAGCCAGGACGCATAGCGCGCCCAACGCTCGATCTGCCCCATGGAATAGGCCGCGCGCGGGCGCAGGCGGTGCTTGTAGTGCTGCGAGCGGAACTCCGCCTTGTAGGTCGCCATGTCCACATGCACCGGGCAGTCGCTCTTGCAGCCCTTGCAGGCGAAGCACAGGTCGAGCGCCTCTTCGACCTCGCGGCTTTTCCAGGCGTCCTCGAGCGGGTCGCCGCGCATCATCTCGAACAGCAGGCGGGCACGCCCGCGGGTGGAGTGCTTCTCCTCGCCGGTCGCCATGTAACTCGGACACATGACGCCCGCATCACTGTCGCGGCGGCGGCATTTGCCGACGCCGACGCAGCGGCGCGTCGCCTGGGTGAAGCTGCCGCCGTCGTCAGCATAGGCGAAATGGCCGCCATATTCACGTGGCTGATAATTCGGCCCGACGCGCAGGTTCGAGGTGATCGGATAGGGATCGACGACCTTGCCGGGATTCATCTTGTTGGTGGGATCCCAGATTGCCTTGAACTCCTGGAAGGCGCGCAGCATCTCGGGCCCGTACATCTTCTCAAGCAATTGCGCGCGCGCCTGGCCGTCCCCATGCTCACCCGACAAAGTGCCATCGTACTTCACGACTAGATCGGCTGCCTGCTCGAGGAAGTGCTGCCAGTTGAGCAGACCCTTCTCGGTGGCGAGGTCGAAATCGACGCGGCAATGGATCAGCCCGTCGCCGAAATGGCCGTAGACGGAGGCGTCGTAGCCGTGGCGGTGGAACAGCGCCTTCAGCTCACGCAGGTATCCTCCCAGGTTTTCGGGCGAAACGGCGCTGTCCTCCCAGCCCGGATAGGCCTCCGGCCAGTCCGGCACGTGGGCGGTGGCGGCGAGGCCGGCCTCGCGCACCTCCCAAATCTTCTTCTCCTCGGCAGGGTCGTCGAGCGCCTTGGCGTCGTTGCCCTTCCCCCTGAATTCGTCGACGCAAGCCTTGGCCATGCGGTCGGCTTCTTCGCCGGTATCGGCGCCGAACTCGACCAGCAGCCAGCCGCGGCCCTTGGGCAGCATGTTCACCTCGTCCGGATGCAGATGCTTGCGGGTCATGAACTCGACCAGCATGTCGTCCATGCCCTCGACCGCAATCGGCTTGTGCTTGAGCACATCCGGCACCGCGTCGGCGGCGGCGAACACGTCCTCGAAGCCGATGATGGTGAGCACGCGTTGGGGCGGGCTGTGCACCAGGTTGAGCTCGGCCTGCAGGATCATGACGCAGGTGGCCTCGGTGCCGACCAGTGCCTTGGCCACGTCGAAGCCGTTCTCCGGTAGCAGCGCGTCGAGGTTCTCGTAGCCGGAGACGCGGCGCGGGATCTGCGGATAGCGGGTACGGAAGAGGTCGGCATATTTGCCGCGGAAGTCGTCGAGCGCGCGGTAGATTTCGGCACGGCGGCCGCCCTGCGCGACGATTTTGCGGAACTCCTCGTCGCAGGTCGGGCCGACGGTCATGCGCTCGCCGTCATAGGTGAGGATGTCCAGCGACTCCGTGTTGTCCGAAGAGCGCCCCGCCATAACGGAATGGACGCCGCAGGAATTGTTGCCGAGCATGCCGCCGAGCGTGTTGTGGTCGTGGGTGGCGGGATCGGGGCCGAAAGTGAGGCCGTGCTCTTCCGCGGCATTGCGCAGGTGATCGAGCACGCAGCCGGGCTGCACCGTTGCCAGCCTGTTGACCGCGTCGATCGAGATGATGTCGTGCATGTATTTGGAGAAATCGATCAGCACCGCGACGTTGCAGCCCTGCCCGGCCAGGCTGGTGCCGCCGCCACGCGGCACGATGGGCGCACCGAACTGGCGGCACAGCTCGACCGCGGCAACGACATCGCCGATATGGCGCGGGAGCACCACGCCGATCGGCACCTGCCGGTAGTTGGAGGCGTCGGTGGCATAGAGCGCGCGGCTGCCCGCGTCGAAGCGCACCTCGCCTTCCAGCTTCTGCGCCAGCGCGGTGCCGAGCGCGCGGTATTGCTTCGGATCACTAACGGCGGACGCATCGACGATCCGGCCGTTGGGCGCGCGCGTCACGTTCATGCGCCAGGGGCGCGCGGCGCTTTCCTTGTGGCGGACCTCGATGACGTGGCTCATGCAATCCTCCCGGTATCAACTTCTTCTGGTTGCGATGTGTGCTAGGCCGCCAGCCGCTCGGCGTCGGCCTGCTTGAATTCCAGTCCCAGCCCCGGGCGTCCGGCGTCCGGGACGATGACCCCGCCGCGCGGCGCCGGCGCGCCGTCGAACACGGCGTGCTCGATGCGCACGTGATCGTGGAACCATTCGAGATGGACGAGACGCGGCGCCGCGCAGCAGACATGCAGATGCAGCGCCGGCGCGGTATGCGCGGAGAAGGGAATCGAGAAGCTGTCGGCGATCGCCGCCGCCTTCAGGAAGCCGGTGATGCCGCCGCAGCGGGTAGCGTCGGCCTGCAGCACGTCGACCGCTCCCGCCTCGACCATGCGGCGGAAATAGAACGGGTCGTAGCAGTATTCGCCGGCGGCGATCTGCATGCCGGCGGGGGCACGGTCGCGAATCAACGCCAAGCCATCGAGATCGTCGCTCGACACCGGCTCCTCGAACCAGCCGACGCCGGCGAACTTCTCGGCGAAGGAAAGCGCCTGCTTGCGGTCATAGGCGCCGTTGGCGTCGACGAACAATGTGGCCTTGCCGATGGCACGCTGGGCGGCCTGCACGCGCTTGTAGTCTTCATCCGGCGCGCTGCCGATCTTCATCTTGACCCAGCGGCAGCCATCGTTCTCGACCCAGCCGGCAAGCTGCTCTTGCAGGCGTTCGAGCGAATAAGAGGTGAAACCGCCGCTGCCATAGATCGGCACCTGGCGCCGTTCGGCGCCGAGCAGAGCGTAGAGCGGCAGGCCGAGCAGCTTGGCTTTCAGATCCCATAGCGCGGTATCGACCGCCGAGATGGCGTTGGCGCAAACACCGCGCCAGCCCAGGTTGCGCACCGCGCCCACCATGGCGAGCCAGGCCGCCGGAATGTCGAAGGCGTCGCGGCGGCGCAGCGTGTCGGTCAGCTTGTCCTCGACGATGCCGGCAACCGCCGGCGCGCCGTAGGTGTAGCCGATGCCGCGCTCGCCGCCGGCGGAGACCTCGACCAGCACCATGGTAGTCTGGTCCCAGCTGAGCGTGCCGTCAGCTTCCGGGGCGTCGGTCGGGATGCGGAACACCCGCGCCGCGATCCCTTCAATGGCCGGCGTTGAGCGCAACATGATCGGTCACCGTCAGATGAGTTCGCGTACCGTGTCGGACGCCAGCGTGAGCGCGATCTTGCCGGCGGCCGGCGTGCCGCGCGCCAGCGCTTCCGCCATCTTCTCGGCCTGCGCGAGCTCGATCTTGGGCGGCATCGGCGGTTCGTGCGGATCGACCACCGCCTCGATCAGCGCCGGCCCGGGGGCCGACAGCGCCTCGCGCAGCGTCTCGCCGCATTTGGCGGGATCCTCGATGGTGAAGCTCTTAATGCCGAAGCCCTTGGCCACCGCCGCGAAATCGATCGGCTGCAGCTCGCAGAGGTATTCGGGATTGCCGAGGAACACCATCTGCTCCCACTTGATCTGGCCGAGCACGTTGTTTTTGATGACGACGACCTTCACGTTGAGGTCGTATTTCTTCACAGTGGCGAGCTCGCCCATCAGCATGGTGAGGCCGCCGTCGCCGACGAAGGCGACCAC
>JARRNI010000086.1:0-10178 GCA_037385125.1 Pseudolabrys sp. | reverse complement strand
GGAAGAAAGACGTGGATGCCCGCGACGAGCGCGGCCATGACGATGCCTTCGTCGGTCGCGCTGCGCCTACCGGTCGATGGTGATCTCGTCGCCGCGCGAACGCGACACGCAGATCATGATGTGATCCTTGCGCTCGTGGTCGGCCAGCACCAGGTCGCGGTGGTCGGCCTCGCCCGCCAAGAGCTTGGTGCGGCAGGTGCCGCAGGTGCCGGTCTCGCATGAACTCGGCACTTCCAGCCCGTTCTCGCGCAGCACTTCGAGGATCGTCTTGGTGACCGGCACCTCGACCACCTTGCCCGAGCGCGCCAGCCGCACGCGGAAGGGCTTGTCGCCGGCCTTGTGCATTTCCGCCTGGCTGAACGCCTCGAAATGCACCGCGGTGGGCGACCAGTGGTCGGTCATGTGGCGCACCGCCTCCATCAGCGGCCGCGGCCCGCAGCAGTAGAGATGCTCGCGGTTCTTGCGCTCGGTCAGGATCGGCTTCAGGTCGAGCGCGCAAGAGGGGTCGCCCTGGTCGTAATGGATGGTGACGAGCCCCTCGTATTCCGGCTTGCTCAGTTCGTCGGCAAAGGCCGTCGTTTCCGGCGAGCGCGAGCAGTAGAACAGGCGGAAGCGTTTGCCTTCCGCCTTCACCTGGCGGATCATCGCCATGATCGGGGTGATGCCGATGCCGCCGGCGATGAACAGGAAGTCCTGCGCGCGGCGCGGCAGCTCGAAGTCGTTGACCGGCGGCGCCACCATCAGCTGGTCGCCGGCCTTGATGGTATCGATCAGCGTCGAGGAGCCGCCGTGTCCGTTGGCTTCGCGCTTGACCGCGACCTGATAGCGGTCGCGCTCGTTCGGATCGTTGCACAGCGAATATTTCCGCAGCAGCCCGTTCGGCACCCGGACGGTGATGTGCGCGCCGCCGGAAAACTGCGGCAGCAGCTTGCCGTCGCTGTCGCGCAATTCGATCAGGTTGACGCCGTCGGCCAGCCGCTCGTTGCGCGTCACGCGCAGCGGCATCATTTGCGGTTCTTCGCTTGCAGCCATCTCGCCCCCGGGTCAGACCATGGACGGGGAACAAGTGGCGGTTTTGCGCGCGCGTCGCAAGTGCCGCGGCGCATGCAAGCCATGCCGTCTAAATCTGGAGAATCGAGCTGAAATTGAAGCTCGAGCCCTTCGGATTTTCACCAATTCGAATTTTCTTGTCGCTGACGAAATGATAGGGCGGCACCGGCAGGTTGTAGGGCGCCGGCACGCCCGCGTAGACGCGGCCGGCCAAGTCGTATTTCGAGCCGTGGCAGGGACAGAAATAGCCGCCCGGCCAATCGGCGGTCGGCGTGGTCTTGTTCGGCTCGGGGAAGAACGACGGGATGCAGCCGAGATGGGTGCAGATGCCGACCAGCACGCCGTATTCCGGCTTGATCGAGCGGTGCCAGTTCTGCGCGTATTTCGGCTGCTGGTGGTTCGCGGAATCCGGGTCGGACAGCCGGTCGATTACCACCTTCGACTGCAGCATCTTGAGCGCTTCCGGCGGGCGGTTGATCACGAAGATCGGCCGGCTGCGCCAGCGCACCTGCACCTGCTGGCCGGGCTGCACCTTGTCGAGATCGAGCTCGACCGGCCCGCCGGCGGCGAGCGTGGCCGCGTCGGGATTCATCTGGTCGACCAGTGGCACCAGAGCGCCGGCGACGCCGACCGCGGATACCGCGGCGGTCGCTATGTAGAGAAAATCGCGGCGGGAGGGTTGTTCGGGATGTTCGATGGAATCCGAGGCGTCAGACATGAGCAAGACCGCGTTATCGTCGTTCGTCGCCGCCCCCGGACGGCGTCATACGCTGCTACTGGGCCATAATCTAGAAGAAAACGCCCGGAAGGGAACAACGTTCGCCGTGCATTGGAACATTTTTGCAAGCGGCATTTCGGCGCGTGGAGCGGGGATGGAGGCCTTTTCGGGCAGAAAGGGCGCCCGGGGCGGCGCGAGGAGCGCCGGCCGCGCTTGGCTGCTCCTCCGTTTTGGGGGGTCTGCGCGGTCACTCGCCGGATGCTCCCAGGCTGCGAAGGGCCTTAGCTGACGGGCTCTGCTGTCCCGGTCATCCGCAGGAGGCCGCCCGCCGTTCTCATCGACATCTCCGCCGAGCACCAGTTATCTTATCCGGCACCGCGCTGACTGTCTTCGCGGGGCGATGCGACGGTCCGCGTTTCGCCGCGTAGACGAAGATCGTCGCGGTGGCACGGCACGATGTCGGCAAGCGGAAGTCTCTCTGGTCCCGCTGCCGCCCCTTTGCCCAAAATCGCCGCAATTGAGCGCGCCATCGGCAGTGCACTCGCGCCTTTTGCGGAGTTCTGCTAGGGGGAGCCGGCGTCCTGGCAGGACGCGCGGCGTCGCGGGGGCGTTCGCTCGGCCCCGCGTGCCGGTTCCGGAGGAAGAATGCTCAATTGGTTGCGCGCGGTGGCGCGCTTTTTCCAGCACACGATCGGGTGGCACCGCATCGGCGTGGTGCTCAGCCTCTCCATTATTGCGGTGGCGGTCGTGGTGCTGTTTCACATGCTGCACAACCTCAAGATCGACGAGGTGATCGCGGCGCTCAAGCGCGCGAGCTACAAGGACATCGCCATCGCCGCCCTTTGCGTCGCCGCCGGCTATTTCACACTCACCTTCTATGATTGGTTCGCGCTGCGCACCATCGGCCGCCGCGAGATTCCCTACCGCATTGCGGCGCTGTCTGGCTTTACCAGCTATGCTGTCGGTCACAATATCGGCGCCACCGTGTTCACCGGCGGGGCCGTGCGCTATCGAATTTATTCGGCCTGGGGCCTTTCGGCCATAGAGGTGGCCAAGATCTGCTTCGTCGCAGGGCTGACTTTCTGGCTCGGCAACGCCACCGTGCTCGGCCTGAGCGTCACCGTCGAGCCGCACGCTGCCACTCCGATCACCCAGCTTCCCGGCTGGATCAACCGCGGCATCGCGATGGTGATCCTCGCGGTGCTGTTCTCCTATCTCGGCTGGGTATGGAGCGCCGCGCGCGAGATCGGGCAGGGCGGTTGGAAGGTGAACCTGCCGAGCGGGCCGTCCACCCTGGTTCAGATCGTCATCGGCCTGTGCGACCTCGGCTCCTGCGCGCTCGCCATGTACATGCTGCTGCCGGGCGAGCCGAATATCGGCTTCGTCACGCTGCTGGTGGTGTTCGTCTCTGCCACTATGCTCGGCTTCGCCAGCCACGCGCCCGGCGGCCTCGGCGTCTTCGACGCCGCCATGCTGGTGGCTCTGTGGGAGTTTAACAAGGAAGACTTGGTGGCGGGGCTCCTGCTGTTTCGTATGCTGTATTATCTGGTGCCTTTTGCGATCGCGCTCACCATATTGGGCGTGCGCGAGCTGATGTATGTGCGAAGGCATAGGCCATTGCCGCACCCGCAAAGGCTGGAAGTGACGGAGCCGCTGATCAGCGAGATCGAGCGCGAGAAAACAGACGCCGACTGACCATGGTCACCGACCGGACCGATCTTCCCGCCCGCCCCGGCTGGCGTGCCCGTTTGCGCGAGGCGTGGGCCGTGCTGTTCGGTGAGGCCGGCTTGCCGGGCGCCACCGGCTCCGCCGCGCCGGTCAGCCGGCGGGTGGCCGCGCCCGGCCAGGTGCTGCTGATCGAGTCCTTGATCGGCGGCCTGCCGCAGCCGGCCGTTGTGCTCGACCGCGAGGGACGGGTCATCGCCTTCAACGAGGCGGCCGCCGCCATCGCGCCGGCGCTGCGTCGCGGTGAGCCCGCGCTCATCACCCTGCGCATGCCCGAGTTGGTCGACGCCATCCGTCGCGCCACCAAGCGGCGAGAGCCGCAGCGGGTGGAGTTTTTCGAGCGCGTGCCGCTCGACCGCTGGTTCGAGGCCTTCGTTACACCCGTGCGGCTGGCGACCGGCGCAGAGGGCGGCGGCGCCGACATACTGCTGATGACCTTCAACGATCTGACGCCCTTGCGCCGCGTCGAGGAAATGCGCGCCGACTTCATCGCCAATGCCAGCCACGAATTGCGCACGCCGCTCGCAGCCCTGCTCGGCTTCATCGAGACCCTGCAGGGCCCGGCCAAGGGCGATGCCGCCGCGCGGGAGAAGTTCCTGTCCATCATGCAGGGCCAGGCCTCGCGCATGGCCCGGCTGATCGACGATCTCTTGTCGTTGTCTCGCATCGAGCTCAACGCCCATCTGCACCCGAGCACCGAGGTCGACCTTTCGCCGATCGTGCGCCAGGTGGCCGACGGCCTGCAGATGCTGGCGCGCGACCGCGGCGTCGACATCAAGGTGAGTGCGCCGGCCGAGCCGGTGACGGTACTGGGCGACCGCGACGAACTGATCCGCGCGCTGGAGAATCTGGTGGAAAACGCGCTCAAATACGGTGCCGCCGGCAAGCGCGTCGATCTCACGCTGACCCGCGGCCAGACCCGCGCCGGCCAACCGGAGGCGCGAATGCTGGTGCGCGATTTCGGTCCCGGCATCGCGCCCGAGCATCTGCCGCGGCTCACCGAGCGTTTCTACCGGGTGGACGTCGCCGACAGCCGCGCCCAGGGCGGTACCGGATTGGGCCTGGCTCTGGTCAAGCACGTGCTCAACCGGCACGGCGGCAGACTCACCATCGAGAGCACGCCGGGGCAAGGCGCGGCCTTTACCATGCACGTGCCATTACCCACCGGCGATTCTACCGCGGGAAAAGAATTACCTGAAAATGCATAGCCTTGCCCTGTCACCTGACTGTCATGAAACCGTAATAGGACGGTGACACCCGGCGCTTAAGGCAGGCGTCGGCTTTCGGGCGGCTTCGCACTTGCACAATGAACGCGGCGCCCGAAGTCCACTTCGGAGTGCGTCAAAGCAACAGCGGCCGCCCGGGCAACGGGCATCAGGTGGATGATCACGGGCAGCAATGTCCGCATATGCCTCTGGCCGCAAACCCTAATGGAGAGACCCGTGAAACATTGGACCGCATGGGCAGCCGCCGGCCTCATCTCGGCCGCTGCCGCCATCGCTCCCGCACACGCCGAGAACATTTCCGGCGCTGGCGCCACCTTCCCCTATCCGATCTATGCCAAGTGGGCCGACGCCTACAAGAAAGAGACCGGCATCGGCCTGAACTATCAGTCGATCGGTTCCGGCGGCGGCATCAAGCAGATTCACGCCAAGACCGTTACTTTCGGCGCCTCCGACGCGCCACGACCGGGCAAGGAGCTCGACAAGTACGGTCTGGTGCAGTTCCCGATGGTGATGGGCGGCATCGTGCCGGTGGTCAACGTTTCCGGCATCAAGCCGGGTGAACTCGTCATCGACGGTCCCACGCTCGCCAAGATCTATCTGGGCGAGATCAAGAAGTGGAACGACGCGGCGCTGAAGAAGCTCAATCCGAACGCCAAGCTGCCGAATGCCGCCATCGCGGTCGTGCACCGTTCGGACGGCTCCGGCACCACCTTCAACTACACCTACTATCTCTCCGACGTCAGTGCCGATTGGAAGTCGAAAGTCGGTCACTCCACCTCGGTGCAGTGGCCGGTCGGCATCGGCGCCAAGGGCAACGAAGGCGTCGCCAACAACGTCGGCAACACCAAGAACTCGATCGGCTATGTCGAGTACGCCTATGCGCTGCAGAACAAGCTTACCTACACCAAGATGAAGAACAAGGAAGGCACCGTGGTCGCGCCGACCTCGGCGTCATTTCAGGCCGCGGCGGCCGGCGCCGACTGGAAGTCGAAGCCCGGCTTCGGCGTCATCCTGGCCAATCAGCCCGGCGCCAAGTCCTGGCCAATGACCACGGCGACCTGGATCCTGATGTACAAGAAGCCGCAGGATCCGAAGGCTTCCGCCCAGGCGCTCAAGTTCTTCGCCTGGTGCTACAAGAACGGCGACAAGATGGCCGAGTCGCTCGACTACGTGCCGATGCCCGACAAGGTCGTGAAGGAGGTCGAGGCCACCTGGAAGGCCGAGATCAAGGGCCTGCCCTCCTCGATGTAAGGCTGCACTGAACACGGAGGGGGCGTCCTCGGGCGCCCCTTCCTTCTCCACCGCCGCCCACAGGGCGGCTTGTAATGCGGCCTCGGGGCCGTTTGAGTGGCGCTCCCGGACGTGCTTTGCGAGTCGAGGGAGTGCCGGATGCCACCGACCGGGAGAAAACCTGTGGTCGACGTAGCGTTGCAGGGCGGCGCCATTGCGGTGGGGACCCAAGCCGACCGCGGCAAGGCGCTGCAGCGCCTGCGTCTCAGGGATACAGCCTTCCGCCAGCTGACCCGCGCTGCCGCGATTGCGGTGCTGACCATTCTCACCGGTATCATTATCTCGCTGGTCTACGGTGCCTGGCCGGCGCTGACCACCTTCGGCCCGGGCTTCCTTGTCACCGAAGTGTGGAATCCGGTGACTAATAAGTTCGGCGCGCTGGCGCCGATCTACGGCACCATCGTCACCTCGATCATCGCCATGCTGATCGCCGTGCCGGTCGGCCTGTTCATCTCGCTGTTTCTCACCGAGCTGTGCCCGCTCTGGCTGCGCCGGCCGATCGGCATCGCCATCGAGCTGCTCGCCGGCATCCCGTCGATCATCTACGGCATCTGGGGCCTGTTCGTGTTCGCGCCCTTCCTGCAGCAGACGCTGCAGCCCTTCCTGATCGATACTCTCGGCAATATCCCCGGAATCGGCGCGCTGTTCGAAGGCCCCCCTTACGGCATCGGTATACTCACCGCCGGCCTGATCCTGGCGGTCATGGTGCTGCCTTTCATCACGTCGATCTCGCGTGACGTGTTCGAGGCGGTGCCGCCGGTGCTCAAGGAGGCCGCCTACGGCGTCGGCTGCACCACCTGGGAGGTGGTGCGCTACGTGGTGCTGCCCTATGCCCGCGTCGGCGTGATCGGCGGCGTTATGCTGGGGCTCGGCCGCGCGCTGGGCGAGACCATGGCGGTGACCTTCGTGATCGGCAATGCCCACCGCATTTCTTCGTCGATCCTGGCGCCCGGCACCACCATTTCCGCGACCATCGCCAACGAGTTCACCGAGGCGGTCGGCGACCTCTACACCTCGTCGCTGATCGCCCTCGGCCTCATCCTGTTCGTCATTACCTTCATCGTGCTGGCCGCCGCCCGCCTCATGCTGATGCGTATCCACGCCAAAGTGGGAGGCTGAGCATGGCGATCGCTCCTGCCACCTCGCTCTACGGCCGCCGCCGCCGCCGCAACCAGACTGCGGTCGTGCTGGCGATCGCCGCCACGCTGTTCGGCCTCACGTGGCTGGTCTTCATTTTGGCCGAGCTGCTCTGGAAGGGCTTCAGCGGCCTGAATGTCGCGGTGTTCACCGAGATGACCCCACCGCCCGGCTCCGCCGGCGGTCTGCTCAACCCGATCATGGGCAGTTTGCTAATGACGGCGATCGCGGTGCTGATCGGCACGCCGCTCGGCATTCTGGCCGGCACCTACATGGCCGAGTACGGCCGCTACGAGAAGCTCACCATGGTAGTGCGCTTCATCAACGACATTCTGTTGAGCGCGCCCTCCATCGTCATTGGCCTGTTCATCTACGAGATCATGGTCGCGCAGATGGGGCACTTCTCCGGCTGGGCCGGCGCCGTCGCGCTGGCGGCGATCGTCGTGCCGGTGGTGGTGCGCACCACAGAGGACATGCTCACGCTGGTGCCTGACACTTTGCGCGAGGCCGCCGCCTCCATCGGCCTGCCGCGCTCGCTGATGATCACCAGGGTCGCCTATCGCGCCGCCCGCGCCGGCATGGTCACGGGCGTGCTGCTGGCGGTCGCGCGCATCTCCGGCGAGACCGCGCCCTTGCTGTTCACCGCGCTCAACAACCAGTTCTGGAGCCTCGACATGAACGCGCCGGTCGCTTCGCTGCCGGTGGTCATCTTCCAGTTCGCGCTCAGCCCCTACAAGGACTGGCAGCAGCTCGCCTGGACCGGCGCGCTGATCATCACGCTGGCAGTGCTCGGCCTCAGCATCGTCGCCCGCCTCCTCGCGTCACAGAGAAAAACGTCATGAGTGTCGCCAATTTCACCACCCCCACGCCCGCCGTGGAAAAAGTCCCCGCCGGCGCCGAGAGCGTGACCGAGAAGGTCTCAGTGCGCGAGCTCGACTTCTTCTACGGCGACAACCGCGCGCTCAAGAACATCAACGTCGCGCTCTACCAGGGCAAGGTGACCGCTTTCATTGGCCCGTCCGGCTGCGGCAAGTCCACGCTCTTGCGCGTGCTCAACCGCATGTACGACCTCTATCCCAACCAGCGCGCCACCGGCCACGTGCGGCTGGACAACGCGGACATCCTTTCGTCCTCGCAGGACCTGAACCTGCTGCGCGCCAAGGTCGGCATGGTGTTCCAGAAGCCGACGCCGTTCCCGATGTCGATCTACGAGAACATCGCTTTCGGTATCCGCCTCTACGAGAAGCTGCCCAGGTCCGAGCTCGACGACCGCGTCAAGCACTGCCTGCAACGCGCCGCGCTGTGGGACGAGGTCAAGGACAAGATGAACGCCAGCGGCCTCTCGCTCTCCGGCGGACAGCAGCAGCGCCTGTGCATCGCCCGCACCGTAGCGGTGCGCCCCGAGGTGATCCTGTTCGACGAGCCCTGCTCGGCGCTCGACCCGATCTCCACCGCCAAGATCGAGGAACTGATCGACGAATTGAAGGAGGACTACACCATCGCCATCGTCACCCACAACATGCAGCAGGCGGCGCGCGTGTCCGACTTCACGGCCTTCATGTATCTGGGCGAGCTGGTTGAATTCGGCGAAACCACGACCATCTTCACCACACCGAGCGACCGCCGCACCCAGGATTACATCACCGGGCGCTTCGGCTGAGCGTCGCAGGGCAGACTCGGAGGCCGCGACCAAGGATGACCACCATGTCCGACCACACCATGAAGGCATTCGACAGCGACCTGCAGGATCTTGCCCGCATGGTCGCCGAGATGGGCGGCCTGGCGGAGAAGCAGATCGCTGACGCGGTCGACGCGCTCGCCAAGCGTGACACCACGCTCGCGCAACGCGTCACATCCAGCGACGCCAGCATCGACGATCTGCAGCGCGAGATCGAGGAAAAGTCGGTGATGACCATCGCCCGCCGCCAGCCCATGGCGGTCGACCTGCGCGACATCGTCGGCGCCCTGCGGCTCGCCAACGATCTCGAGCGCATCGGCGACCTCGCCAAGAACATCGCCAAGCGCGTGATCGCGCTGAACGGCGAATTCCCGCCGCCCAAGCTGATCCGCGGCGTTGAGCACATGACCGACCTGGTGCTCGAGCAACTCAAGACCGTGCTCGACGCTTACGGCCGCCGCGACATCAGCAAGGCCATGGCGGTGTGGCGCGGCGACGAAGAGATCGACGCGGTCTGCACCTCGGTGTTCCGCGAGTTGCTCACCTACATGATGGAAGACCCGCGCAACATCACCTTCTGCATCCACCTGATGTTCTGCGCCAAGAACATCGAGCGCATGGGCGACCACGCGACCAATATCGCGGAAACCGTCCATTACATCATCGAGGGCCGTCCGCCCGCCGACCAGCGTCCGAAGGGCGACACCACGACCATCGCCCTGGCGGTTGGGCCGTGAGCGGGGGGTCGATCTGCGCATGATCCCGAAAAGTGGGAACCGGTTTTCGGATAAGATCATGCGCGATGGAGGAATAGTGGTGCCATGAGCGCGCGCATCCTGATCGTCGAGGACGAGGAGCCGCTCACCATGCTGCTCCGCTACAATCTCGAGTCGGAAGGCTATGAGGTGGAGGCCGCCGGCCGCGGCGACGAAGCCGACACGCGGCTGAAGGAGTCGACGCCCGACCTAGTGGTGCTCGACTGGATGCTGCCCGGCCTGTCCGGCATCGAGCTGTGCCGCCGGCTGCGCACGCGGCCGGAGACGCGCCAGCTTCCCATCATCATGCTCACCGCGCGCGGCGAGGAGAGTGAAAGGGTGCGCGGGCTTGCCACCGGCGCCGACGACTACATCGTCAAGCCGTTCTCGGTGCCCGAGCTGTTGGCGCGGGTGCGCGCGCTCCTGCGCCGCGCCGCGCCCGAGCGGGTCGCCACCGTTCTGACCATCGGCGACATCGAGCTCGACCGCGAGAAGAAGCGGGTGGTGCGCAACGGCCGTCCGATCAATCTCGGCCCCACCGAATACCGCCTGCTCGAGTTCCTGATGGAGCGGCCCGGCCGCGTGTTCTCGCGCGAGCA
>JARRNI010000085.1:0-10224 GCA_037385125.1 Pseudolabrys sp. | reverse complement strand
GGATGCAACGACCGCGCCGGTCCCGCGACAGCACGGCGGCGCGGCCGCCCGTCGCTGCGCACCACCTGATAGCCGCGGCGCCCGAGGTACCAGACCGGCGCGCTCCAGATGTGCACCAGCCGCGTGAAGGGGAACACCAGGAAGATCGTCACGCCGAGAAAGATATGGACCTGGAAGATCGGATCGGCGCCGGCGATCAGCGCCGCCACGCCCGGCTGCAAGGTCACAATGCCCTGCGCCCAGGTCATGAACCTGACCATCTCGCTGCCGTCGAGGTGGTGCAGCGAAACGTAGATGCTTGCGAGGCCGAGCGAGAGCTGCACGTAGAGCAGCAGCAGGATGGCAATGTCGCCGAAGCTGGAGGTCACGCGGATGCGCGCGTCGAACAGCCGGCGATGAATCAGCAGCGTAAGGCCGATGAAGCAGGCAACGCCGGCGACACCGCCCACCAGGATCGCCATCCATTGCTTGAAGGTGTGCGAGATGCCGAGCGCGTTGAATACCCAGATCGGTGTCAGCAGGCCGACGAAGTGGCCGAGGAAGATGACCAGGATGCCGACATGGAAAAGGTTGGAGCCCCACATCAGTTGCCGGCGGCGCAGGAGCTGGCTGGAGCCGCTGCGCCAGGTGTACTGCTCGCGGTCGAAACGCAGGAGGCTGCCGAGCAGAAATACGGTCAGGCAGATATAGGGGTACCAGCCGTAGACGATGTAGATGATCAGGTCGCGCATTGGTGGCTTCCTCACTGGCGCGGAACGGGGCGGGCTACGGGCGGCATGTCCGGCGCCGGACGCATGGCGCCGCGCACGCGAGCGATAAGGCCGTCCTTGCAGCCGCCGGCGTCGGGACCGAAAGTGACCGGCTCCTCCTCCCAGACGGCATCGAGCGCGGCGAGATCGGAAGCGTCCGGATCGGGCGCTTGAAGCAGCACGGAAACCTCGTCCGCCTGCGGCTTGGCGGCGGCGAGCGCGATGAGCGCGCGAAACACCGCCTCGTAGGGCGAATGCCGCTTGCGCAGCCGCTCGGCCAGCGCCGCGAAGATGTGCGCGGGCTGGCCCAGCATTTCGCAGGCCTCGCTGAGCGGCCGCGTGGCGAGGTATTCCAGGAACAGCGGCAGGAAGTCCGGCAGTTCCGCCGTGGTCATGGCGAGACCGGCCTGCTCGTATTGCGACTTGAGGTCGATCATGGCCTGGCCGCGGTCACGGCTTTCGCCGTGCACGTGCTCGAACAGATGCAGCGACAACGAGCGAGTGCGGTCGAACAGCAGCACGTAACGTTCCTGCAAATCGTAGAGGTCGCCGGTGGCAAGCTCGGTGACGAGCTTCGAAAGCTGGCGCCAGACGCCTTTGCGGATGAGGCGATCCTCCGCCAGCACGACGCCGATCTCCGAAGCGGCCTTTTGCAGTTCCGCGGTCGGATAGATCAGCAGCGCAGAAAGCGCCTTCAGGGCCTTGCTCATCACGCCACCTCCATCGGTGTCTTGGCCTTCTTGGGCGTCCCGAACAGATTGGTTTCGCTCACGCCGCCCGAGCAGCCATTGCCGAACGAGAAGCCGCACGAGCCACGCAAATCGTAGGCGTCCTCGCCCAGCTCGCGGTGGGCGGTCGGGATAACGAAACGGTCTTCGTAATTGGCAATGGCCATAGTCCGGTACATGTCCTCGATCGCGCCGCTCGTGAGCCCCACCCGCTTGGCGATCGCCTCGTCGATCACGCCGTCGATGGTCTTGGCGCGCATATAGGCGCGCATGGCCAGCATGCGCTCGAGCCCCCGCGCGATCGGCGCCTCGTCGCCGGCGGTCAGCAGATTGGCAAGGTATCTGAGCGGAATGCGCAAGGAGCGCACGTCCGGCATCTCGCCGTCGTGGCCGAGCTTGCCGGCCTCGGCCGCCGACTGAATCGGCGACAGCGGCGGCACGTACCAGACCATCGGCAGCGTGCGGTATTCGGGGTGCAGCGGGAAGGCGACCTTCCATTCCATCGCCATCCGCCACACCGGCGAGCGGCGAGCGGCCTCCAGCCAGTTCTCCGGCACGCCGGCGGCGCGCGCCCGGTCGATCACCGCCGGATCATGCGGATTCAGGAAAATGCCGAGCTGAGCGTCGTAGAGGTCCCGCTCATCGGCCGCGCTCGCCGCCTCCTCGATGCGGTCGGCGTCATAGAGCACCACGCCGAGATAGCGAATGCGTCCGACACAAGTCTCTGAGCACACCGTCGGCTGGCCTGCCTCGATGCGAGGATAGCAGAAGATGCACTTCTCGGATTTGCCGCTCGACCAGTTGTAGTAGATCTTCTTGTAGGGGCAGCCGGACACGCACATGCGCCAACCGCGGCACTTGTCCTGGTCGATCAGCACGATGCCATCCTCCTCGCGCTTGTAGATGGCGCCGGAGGGGCACGCCGCAACGCAGGCCGGGTTAAGGCAGTGCTCGCACAGCCGCGGCAGATACATCATAAAAGTGTTTTCGAACTGGCCGTAAATCTCCTTCTGCACGCCCTCGAAATTGTAGTCCTTCGAGCGCTTGGCGAACTCGCCGCCGAGGATCTCCTCCCAATTCGGACCCCACTCGATCTTCTCCATGCGCTCGCCAGTGATCAGCGAGCGCGCCCGCGCGGTGGGAGACGCCTGCATTTCGGGCGCGTTCTGCAGGTGCTCGTAATCGAAGGTAAACGGCTCGTAGTAGTCGTCGATCTCCGGCAGGTCCGGATTGGCGAAAATCTTGGCCAGCACGCGCCATTTCGAGCCGATCCTGGGCTCGATCTTGCCGTTCTTCTTGCGCCGCCAGCCGCCGTTCCAGCGGTCCTGGTTCTCCCACTCCTTGGGATAGCCGATGCCGGGCTTGGTCTCCACATTGTTGAACCAGGCGTATTCCATGCCCTCGCGGTTGGTCCACACGTTCTTGCAGGTGACCGAGCAGGTGTGACACCCGATGCATTTGTCGAGGTTCAGCACCATCGCGGTTTGCGCGCGGATTTTCATTCTGCGGCCTCCATGCTGGGCGTGACGGTGAGCCGCGCAGGCTGGTCGGCGGAAGGGTTATCGAGCCAATCGACCTTGGCCATCTTGCGTACGATGACGAACTCGTCACGGTTGGTGCCGATCGTGCCGTAATAGTTAAAGCCGTAACTCTGCTGAGCGTAGCCGCCGATCATGTGGGTCGGCTTGACCACTGCGCGCGTCACCGAGTTATGAATGCCGCCGCGTTGGCCGGTGATTTCGGAGCCCGGCACGTTCACGATCTTCTCCTGCGCATGATACATCAGGCACATTCCGTCCTTCACGCGCTGCGAGACGACGGCGCGCGCGACCAGCGCGCCGTTCGAATTGTAGGCCTCGATCCAGTCGTTGTCGGCGATGCCTGCCTTTTTAGCGTCGTTCTCGCTGATCCAGACGATCGGCCCACCGCGCGAAAGTGTGAGCATCAACAAGTTGTCGGTATAGGTCGAATGGATGCCCCATTTTTGGTGCGGCGTGATGAAGTTCAAGACGATCTGTTTCTCGCCGTTGGGCTTGGAATCGATCACCGGCTTGACGGCCTTCAGGTTGACCGGCGGGCGATAGAGGCAGAGCGCCTCGCCAAAGGCCCGCATCCACAGGTGATCCTGATAGAGCTGCTGGCGACCGCTGAGCGTGCGCCAAGGAATCAGCTCGTGCACGTTGGTGTAACCGGCGTTGTAGCAGACCTTCTCCGACTCCAGACCGGACCAGACCGGGGATGAGATGATCTTGCGCGGCTGCGCCACGATATCGCGGAAGCGGATCTTCTCGTCCTCCTTCGATACGGCCAGATGGGTGTGATCGCGACCAGTGGTCTTACCCAGCGCCTCCCAGGCCTTCACCGCCACTTCACCGTTGGTTTCCGGCGCCAGCGCAAGGATGACTTCGGTGGCGTCGATGTCACTGTCGATCCGGGCGAGACCTTTGGTCGTCCCCTCCTCCGTCACGACGCCGTTCAGCCGCTTGAGCAGATCGACCTCGTGCTCGGTGTTCCAGGCCATGCCCTTGCCACCGTTGCCGATCTTGCTCATCAGCGGGCCGAGCGCGGTGAATCGCTGGTAGATATTGGGATAGTCCCGCTCGGTGACAGCAACGGCCGGCATGGTCTTACCGGGGATCGGCTCAACCTCGCCCTTCTTCCATTCGTTGACGTCGAGCGCCTGTGCGATCTCGGCCGGTGAATCGTGCTGGATGGGCGTGAGCACTACATCCTTCTCGACGCCCAGCACTTCCGGCGCGACGTCGGAGAACTTCCTGGCGATCGCCTTGTAGATCTCCCAATCGCTCTTGCATTCCCACACAGGGTCCACCGCCGAGGTGAGCGGATGGATGAAGGGATGCATGTCGGAGGTGTTAAGGTCGTTCTTCTCGTACCACGTGGCGGTCGGCAGCACGATGTCGGAGTAGACGCAGGTGGTGGACATGCGAAAATCGAGCGTGACCAGGAGGTCAAGCTTGCCCTGCGGCGCCTCGTCGTGCCAGGCGACTTCCAGCGGCTTTTTGCGGCCGTCCTCGCCCAGATCCTTGCCCTGCACGCCGTGCGCAGTGCCGAGCAGATGCTTGAGGAAATATTCGTGGCCCTTGCCCGAGGAGCCGAGAAGGTTGGAACGCCAGACAAACATGTTGCGCGGCCAGTTGGCGGGATCGTCCAGGTCCTCGCAGGACATCTGCAGCTCACCAGACTTGAGTGCTTTGGCAACATAGTCCTTGGGCTCTAGCCCCACGCTTTGCGCCTTCTGCGCCACCGTGATCGGGTTTTGTTTCAGCTGCGGAGCCGACGGCAGCCAACCCATGCGCTCCGCGCGCACGTTGTAGTCGATCAGCGCTCCGTCCCAGGGACCGGCCGGCGCGGTCGGTGAGAGGATTTCATCGACGCCAACGGTCTCGTAGCGCCACTGGTCGGTGTGCGCGTAGAAGAACGAGGTTGAGTTCTGGTGGCGCGGCGGACGGGCCCAATCGAGCGCAAAGGCAAGCGGTAACCAGCCCGACTGCGGGCGCAGTTTCTCTTGCCCGACATAATGCGACCAGCCGCCGCCCGACTGGCCGACGCAACCGCACATCACCAACATGTTGATGACGCCGCGGTAGTTCATGTCGGAGTGGTACCAATGGTTCATGGCAGCGCCGATGATTACCATAGAGCGGCCCTTGGTCTTCTCGGCGTTGAGCGCGAATTCGCGCGCGACAGTAATGATCTGGTCGCGCGGCACACCTGCGATCTTCTCCGCCCAAGCCGGCGTATAAGGCTCGTTGTCGTCGTAGCTCTTGGCGACGTGCTCGCCTCCGAAGCCGCGGTCGAGTCCGTAATTGGCGACGAACAGGTCGAACACCGAGCAGGCCAAAGCCTCGCCGTCCTTTAGCTGCACCCGTTTGGCAGGCACCTTGCGCACCAGCACGTCCGGGTGGTCGGTGCTGGTGAAATGATCGTGCTCGCGGTTTCCGAAATAGGGAAAACCGACGTCGGCGAGCTCGTCCTTGATGTCGGCGAGGCTGAGTTGCAGCCTGGTTTCGCAACCTTCGGAGTCTTTTTCCTCCAGGTTCCACTTGCCCTTTTCGCCCCAGCGGAAGCCGACAGAACCCCGCGGCACCACGATCTTCCTGGATGCCTCATCATAGGCGACAGTCTTCCAATCCGGATTGTTGGCCTCACCAAAGTTGTCCTCGAAATCGGCGGCGCGTAGGAGCCGCCCAGGCACCAGTCTGCCGTCCTGCTTCACCAGTTGCACCAGCATCGGCATGTCCGTGTACTGGCGCACATAGTCTTCGAAATACTTGGCCTGCCGGTCGAGATAGAATTCGCGCAGGATGACGTGGCCCATGGCCATGGCGAGCGCCGCGTCGGTGCCCTGCTTCACCGAGATCCACAGGTCAGAGAACTTGGAGGCTTCCGAATAGTCCGGACAGATCACCACGCTCTTGGCGCCGCGATAGCGCGCCTCGGTGTAGAAATGCGCATCCGGCGTGCGCGTCTGTGGAACGTTGGAGCCCCATAAAATCAGGAAGCCGGAATTGTACCAGTCAGCCGATTCCGGAACGTCGGTCTGCTCGCCCCAGGTCTGGGGCGAGGACGGCGGCAGGTCGCAATACCAGTCGTAGAACGACATGCAGACGCCGCCTAGCAGCGACAGGTAGCGCGAACCGGCGGCATAAGAGACCATCGACATGGCCGGGATGGGCGAGAATCCGATGATACGGTCGGGCCCGTAGGTCTTGATAGTATAGGCATTGGCCGCCGCGATGATCTCAGTAACCTCATCCCAGGTCGCACGCACGAAGCCGCCGAGCCCGCGCTTTTCGGTATAGGCCGCGCGCTTGTTCGGGTCCTCAACGATGGACGCCCAGGCCGCGATGGGAGTGCGCAGCGCCCTCGCCTCGCGCCACAGCTTGAGCAGCCGCGAGCGCACCAGCGGGTACTTCACCCGATTGCCGGAGTAGAGGTACCAGGAGTAACTGGCGCCGCGCGAGCAGCCACGCGGCTCGTGGTTGGGCAGTTCCGGCCGCGTGCGCGGATAGTCGGTCTGCTGGGTTTCCCAGGTGACGATGCCGCCCTTGACGTAGATTTTCCACGAGCAGGAGCCGGTGCAATTCGCGCCGTGGGTGGAGCGCACGATCTTGTCGTGCTGCCAGCGCTTGCGATAGCCGTCCTCCCAGCGCCGGTCTTCGCGGGTGGTGATGCCGTGACCGTCCGCGAACTCGTCGGAGACGCGGTTGAAGAAGGTCAGACGATCGAGGAAGTAGCTCATCACGGCCCTCCTAAGCGGTCTTCGCGACGGCGCTTGCTTTCGGCTTGATGCCGCGGTCGAGATGCCAGAAGTACACGGAGACGCCGATGGCCATGATCGCGAGCAGCACGTAGGCGAAGAAGCCGCCGGCATAACCTTGCGTGCCCATGGCATCGACTACGGCACCAAGGAACGGCGGGATGACGAAGCCGCCGAGGGCGCCGAGGCCGCCGACCAGACCCGCCGCGCCACCGACCGCTTCCGGCACATATTTCGGCACCATCTTGAACACGGCCGCGTTGCCGACGCCCATGCCAAGCGCGATCAGCAATTCGCCGCCGAGGTCCTGATAGAAGCCGTTGACAAAGGTCAGGATGAGCGCGCCGCCGAGCACGCCGGCGAAGGCGAGGATGGCAGTGCGCTCGCCGCCGATACGCTCAGACAGCATGCCGCCGAACACGCGGATGATGGCGGCGAGCAGCGAGAAGCCGACCCCGCCCAGCACGGCGGCGGACTTCACGTCCATATGGTGGAAGTTTATCCAGTAGGTCGGGAACCAGGCGGTGAGCGCCAGGAAGCCGCCAAAAGAGACAAAATATAGCGCGACCAGACCCCAGCTGCGCGGATCTTCTGCGGCCGTGATGACCGCCTGCCAGACCCGCTCATTGGGGAACAGCTCCTGGCCGTTCTCCTTGGCGATCTTGCGGGCCTCATCCGGCTCATAGCCCTGCGTGCGCAGCTGGAAGAAATAGGCATCGCGTGCCAGCCAAGCGTAGATCGCCGTACCGACCAGCAGGAAGCCGAACCAGGCGAAATAGGAACCGGCGAGTCCCCATATGCCGATCGCATAGGGCAACAGCAGCGTGAAGATGCCCGGCGCCAGATTGCCGATGCCGCCATAGGCACCGAGCACGGTGCCCTGGCGCGACTGCGGATACCAATAAGAGACCTGCGGGATGCCGACCGAGAACGAGGCGACACCGCAGCCACTCAGGAAACCGAACATGACGATGATCGGATAGGCGGCGACGGTGAGCGTCTTGGCGGTGAGCAGGATGAACACCAGTCCCCACATGCCCACCAACGACATCGCGAACAGCGTGAGCATGGGGATGCGCCCGCCGACGCGGTCCACCCAGGCGCCGAATGGGATGCGCATGAGCGAGCCGGTCAATTGCGGCGCCGCTACCAACAGGCCGAGTGCCAGCCCGCTGAGATGCATCTGCTCCTGGAAATACTTGGCTGCCGGGCCGTAAAGCGAGACGGCTGCGAAGCCGATGAAGAACCCCCACGTCCCCATCACCAAGCCCGTCGTGGGCGTTCCGTACAGTCGATGGGGACCTTCAGTGCCTCGGATATTAGATTGGAACGGGGCGCTGCCCCCCTGCAATGTCCCGCTCATGGTTTATCACCTCATTGGCCGGAAGAATTGCTCCACGGCGCCAAAAGGGCAGGAAGTGCCGGCCAATGCTTTGACACCGATCAATAATACTAGGACATTGCCCGCGACAATTTCGCTTTACTTATATGGAAGGGCAGTTTGACTTGTGCAGTATTTAAACTTGATATTTATCAAGCCGAATATGGCTCCTTGGCATACGCATCATCCGCTTTCTTGCGCGCCAATCCCGGGAGAAGGCCGTGCGTCCATCCGAACGGAAGCTTATCCGCACACTGCCGCTGTTCAGCGACATGAGCGAACCGCATTTCGCCGAGCTGCTGAACGCGGCATTCCTCCAGCGCTTCCCACAGCACGTCACCCTGATCACCGAGGGCGAACTACCGGACTTTCTGCATATCGTCGTGGATGGAACGGTGGAGCTGTTCGGCGCTCACGGTGGCCACGAAACAACGCTCGACATCATCGAGCCGGTCGCTACCTTCATTCTTGCCGCTGTGATCCGCGATGAGGTCTACCTCAAGTCCGCGCGCACCTTGTCTCCGGCGCAAATCCTGATGATTCCGGCGACGGCGGTGCGCGACGTATTCAGCCGCGATGCTGCATTTGCGCGTGC
Organism: Pseudolabrys sp.; assembly: GCA_037385125.1. Lineage (GTDB taxonomy): Bacteria > Pseudomonadota > Alphaproteobacteria > Rhizobiales > Xanthobacteraceae > Pseudolabrys. The sequence goes on along the minus strand of JARRNI010000085.1, from coordinate 1,490 downwards.
CATCGTCAGCGAACTTGCCGAGCGCTATCGCACCATCGTCCGTTTGCTGAAGAACGAAAAGCTGCGCACCGGCGCGCAGCGTTTAGCCAACTGGATCCTGCATGCCGATCGTCCGGAAGCGAATCAGGGGCGCATCGAATTGAAGTTCGATAAGCGCGTTCTCGCCTCCTATCTCGGCATGAAGCCGGAAAACCTGTCACGCAATCTCGCCTTCCTGCGACAGCACGGGGTCATCAGTTCTGGTCGCGACATCGTTATAGAAGACGCGAGGGCCTTGCAGCGCTTCGCCAAGCCGAGCGCACTCATCGACGGCTGACGGGGCCCCGGCCGAGCGGCGCATGCGTGTCAGGACCGGAGCGATCGAGCTACACGGCGATATGCTCAAGCGCCTCACGCCCAGCCCGGCTCCCCCTACGGTGACAACAACGACACGGCCTCCGCGAGCGTACAGGTGCCAAGCGAGCGCAGCTTGCCGTCGATCACCATGGCCGGCACGGTGCGGATGCCAAGGTCCGATACGATGCGGCGTCCCTCAGGCTTGCCGACATCGAGAACTTCGAGCGTGAGCCCTTCGCGCGCCGCGGCATCCGACCAAACCTTTTCCGCCGCCGGACAGGTGGGACACCACTGCGACACCAGCAGCTGCAGCTTCATGGCGGGTTCTCCTGCTAAGATGCTTGCGAAGGGCCGACGGGCGCGCCTTGATCTCGATCAACCCCAGGGTGATTTGCGGTAAGAGCGGGCTTTCTCGCGCACCTCGGCGAGTGCGACCAGGCGTCAGAAGACGGCCGAGGGCCCAATCAGCGCGGTGATCTCCTGCTCCCACCGATTTAACGCGGCGCGTTTCTCCGCTTGAAATTCGTAACGGCAAGCGCGAGATCGGCGACCAGGCGTCTGAGTAGCTCGTTTTCGCGTTCGAACCCTTTCAGGCGCTGTGCTTGTGATAGTTTCAATCCGCCGAACTCCATGCGCCATCTATAGAAAGTCTGCTCCGATACAGCGAGGGCCCGACAGACATCGGGTAGCGCCTCGCCCTGTCCCAGGCGGATTTCCGCCTCTCTTAGCTTGCTGATGATCTGTTCTGAGGTGAAGCGTTTCCGAGGCATTTTGTCCGATCTCCCGTTCAAAATGGGTCTCGGACTAACCATTCAATCTGAACCACTTTTGTGGGGGTGGATCATCCTTGACTGCGTCCACCGCTCCGCGGGCGGGACGGTAGCCGTAGGCGTTGTCCTCGAAGTCCGCCTCGAAGATTGGTTCCAGCGCGAGCTTGGCGGCGGTCTGAACAACCCGATCGCGGATCGTCGGAATACCGAGCGGTCGCAAGGTCATTCCGTCTACACCGGGCCCGCCCGCATTGGAGCGGGCCAACTTATACCAACGGCTCTGTTTTCTGACTCTCCAGGGATTCCGGCGTGACGCGATTAATGATTCATTGGCGCGAGGAGGATTCGCGCCATGGCATCAGCAGTCAAGTTGCGGACGGATTT
>JARRNI010000084.1:0-11192 GCA_037385125.1 Pseudolabrys sp. | reverse complement strand
CTTATGTGAGCTGAGAATTCGTGAGCGGATCATCTGTGTAGGCCGCTTAGCGCCAGCGGCCTACTTTTTGCCCGCGGCGGCAAGGTGTGAGGGTTAAAACGCTCACGCGCGCTCGCGCGCTGTTCGGGTGTTACTTTTTCTGACGGCAGTCCAGAGGGTTGCGAAGGTTGCGGAAGACGATTAACGCCAATTTAGTGCTGCGCGCTAGAGCCAGTTGCGCGTGTTCCATCTTCCCGACGAAACTCTGCGTCATAATTGATAATTTCGCGCATTAGTTTTTCACTGGGATCAGGTCGAGTTCAGGACGGCCTCTTTGCACGTCCGCAGGGCCAAGCAGGGCACCCCCAGCACGCAACCCATGCTTGGGGACGAGCGAGCGAGCCGGGGCAGCGGCTAAGCTAGGCTTTAAGGCGCACCCCCATATGCTTCGCCATGCCTGCGGCTACGCGCTGGCCAACAAGGGGCACGATACGAGGGCGCTGCAAGCCTACCTCGGGCACCGAAACATCCAGCATACGGTGAGATACACCGAGCTTACAGCAACGCGGTTCAAAGATTTTTGGCGGGATTGAGGATTCCGACCACCTCGCTTTTTCCACAGCACCGGAATTTTGGAACGGATGGCAGGTCGCGGTTATGATGCCGTGAAGTAAGAAAGTGCGGGGCAGCTTTGCGCAATATTTTCGATCAATATTCACAGCCTGAAAATCGGATCACCCACGCTCAGAAGACGGCGCTCGAACAGGAGCGAAAGCTCCTCGGCCTATTTCTGAGCGAGCTTGTGGAGGAGGAGCCGAGCGAGGAGGAATTGGAAAGGCGCGGCATTCCCGACGGATGGATATTTGATCGTGAGGGCTGGTGCGTTTTCATTGAAAGCAAGGTGATCGCCAAGCTAGGCTCAGATCAACTAAACCGGCACCGCCGCACTGCGGAGCGCCGTGGATTTGATTCGATCACCGCCGTTGTCATCGCCCCACGTCTGCCATCCACTTTGCCCGCCGATACTGTGCTGCTCGAATGGCGGGATATTTATGCTTGGCTGCGTCGGCACGGTTCTAACAGCATGTGGGCTGAACGTACGGCTAGGTATCTGGAAATTGCGGAAGCGAAACTGATTGACGCTGAGCAATTCGTGGAGGGAACCTTAACCATGTTTTCCGGCTTCCCGTTCGGGCGTGATAATCCCTTCACATACCTCGAAGGCAAGCGCGTCCTTGAGCTGGCAATAGGCGAGTTGAGAAAGCGCCGTGATCTTCGTGATCAACTCAACATGAACCCGAAGGAGCCGGGCCGCCCCGCCATTACATGTGCGCGGCGGCGCGATCGTCGGCCATGGAGCGGCGGCATAATGCGGTCGCACGTGGCGGAGTAAAACCCGGCCACTATTGAGGCTGATCCTTTTCGAAGCTGATTCGAAGAGGAGCGGCCGGGGATGTTCGCGGTGGAGATTTACGCTGCGGTTCGGAAGTTTGTTTTCATTGAGGGGAACAGCCGAAGGGAGGCGGCTCGGGTGTTCGGGCTAAGCCGGGATACGATCGCCAAGATGTGCCGATATTCGGCGCCACATTCGACACCGGCGCCAGCCGTCCAGCCGGTCTTGGAGCCCGAAAGCTCGCCAACTTGGGTACCCGTTCCATTATTGAAGGTGACATTCCATTGCGCCCATGCCGCACCACCCTGTGCGTAGACCAGGAGGTTCGGCTGTACGAGATAGCCGACGCGACCTGTTAGAGCATCGAACCAGTTTGTATTTCCATTGATAGTACCTGCGAAGGTTGGGCCCGCATACGTCACACCTTTGCTCAGGTTTGTCCCGTCGATGACATTTCGAATGCCCACGACCCACGAACCCATTTGGTAATCGAAGCCGACTTGACCGCCACCTGCAAAGCCACTGCTGTCTGGCGAGCTGGTTGCACCAGTCGTGACGTCGGTAACTTCGACGTTCCCCCAAGCGCCACCGAGGTTGCCGCCGACGTAAAAGCCAGTCCAATTATAAACCGGCGTCGGCGCCAGAATGGGCGGGGGTTGGTAGGTCGGCTTCACTGGCAATTCGGCCGCAGAAGCTATTTGACCTAGTGCGAGGCTCAACCCCGCTGCGGCAATGAAAGCCAAAGATTTGCGGTGCATGACGAACCCCTATGCATGTCGGATCTGTTATTGCCTTTATGGTAGGGCCCTAAAAGACATTTTGATTAGCATCAAACTCCTTGATCAAAATCCATACTGTTGCCAAAACGCAGCACCGCACTAATTTTCGATCAAGTTATCAAGTGTTTGGCTAAGATTGGACTGGAAGGGGAGAGCTGGAATTTAAAACAAATTTCGAGCATCAGGCAAAATAGCACCAAAGAATATCATCTTTATTTCCCGAACGATTTGTTCATGCGGTGTTTTAAAATTCTCCTGCGCCTTGATCTAGATCAATGAAGTGGTGCGCGCCGGCTCTAGTTTTCATAACGGCAAAACAGCGCTTCATAATGCCGAGCATGTGCGAAAAAAATGCGAAACACGAAGTAGCGCTGGCTCGAAAAGTAAGGCGACGAAGGCTCATCCTATCATCCTATCAGCAGCGCTCGCTGGATCGTCATCGTGATGCAACGACGTAGATCATCATGCGTGTGGCGAAGAGCATCTGGTCGGAGCTGAAATAGCCATCAGTGAAAGGGAACCCTTATACAATGCTCACGTATCGCACAACGTCTCTTGCCATTGCACTCGCTGGCTTTATTTTTGCTCCGCAACTGAGCTTCGCACAGTCATCAACGGTCGCGCCGAAGCCGAGCATTCCGTTGGAAAAGACGATCGGCCAAGCCAAGCCGGAGGTCGTGCCTTCGCTGCTGGTCTTCAACGCAAAGGGGGCCGACCTGCAGAACGACAAACTGGTCCTGAACGGTGTTTCACTGAACACGATTGTGTTCGCGGATCGACCGGTGCGTGCCGCTGGTCATGACCTAACCAAGCACGTCGTGGAAGATTGGGCGAAAGGCGCCAATAACTTCGCCAAAGATCCACCAAATGCGACGGTTTCCGCTTTCACTAAGGACGGTTCTGGTGTCAAGGATGCCGTCGTGGTGTTGAAGTCGCCCAAGTTCGACGGCGATCGCCTGACCTTCGATGTTGAGGTGCTGGAAGGTAATCTGAAGGGAGCGGACGGGGCGGCGGCAGTGTTCATCGACCTTATCGGCCGACCCCTCACGCCGCTATCGTTCGCTGGTGCTGCCCGCCGTGCTGGCCGCCGTGTGGCGTGGCGCGGCGCCTATTACCGCGGCGCGGCCCTGGCTGGCGCGGCGGCGGCCGGTGCCGCAGCCGCCGCGTACTATCACCCCTACGGCTACTATCACCCGCCTTGCGGCTACTATCCCTATCCACCGTGCTACTAGCAAAGCAGATCGGACCTTGACTATGAAAAAGCATCTCATCATTTCGGTCGCAAGCATTCTCGTCCTGGGTTGCGCTATGGCATCGGCCCAGCAGGTCACCGGCACACTCGGCTCGCCGAGTGCCACCACGACGATTCCTGGCAATCAGTTGCCCGCGCCGGCGCCCAAATTCGGCGGTGTCATCAAGAATGATGCTTTCCAATCCAAGTCCTGGTGGCCGCCGACCGTGGTTCCGCCAAAAAGCGCGCCCAACATTCTGCTGATCATGACGGACGATGCCGGGTTTGGCGTCCCGAGCACGTTCGGCGGCGTCATCCCGACGCCGACCATGGACCGCATTGCGGCCAACGGGCTACGCTACAATCGAATCTTTTCCACCTCGCTGTGCTCGCCGACGCGCGCCGCTACGATCACGGGGCGCAATCATCATTCGGTCGGCTTCGGCGTGATTGCCGAGCAGGCGACCGGCTTCCCCGGCTATGATAGCGTCATCGGCCTAGATAACGCCACGATCGGCCGAATTCTGCGCGACAACGGCTACGCGACGAGCTGGTTCGGCAAGGACCACAACACGCCGACCTACCAGGCCAGCCAGGCCGGGCCGTTCACCCAGTGGCCGACCGGCATGGGTTTTGATTATTTTTACGGATTCGTCGGTGGCGACGCGAACCAGTGGGGGCCGAACCTCTTCCGCAATACGACGCAGATCTATCCGTGGATTGGTCACGAGGGCACGTTGAAGATGGATCGGTCGGATCCCAACGCGAAGATCTGGCCAGTCACCGGCAAGGAGTCGTCCTGGAACCTGGTCACTGCGATGGCCGATGATGCCATTGACTGGATGTATCGAATTCACCAGACCAATCCCAAGCAGCCGATCTTTATCTATTACGTACCGGGCGCCTCGCATGCGCCGCACCACCCGCCGAAGGAGTGGGTTGACAAGATCCATGCGATGCATCTGTTCGATGACGGCTACGAGAAACTGCGCCAGCGCATCTTTGCGAACCAGCAGAAGCTTGGCGTCATTCCGAAGGGCTTGAAGCTGACGCCTTGGCCGGCCGACGTGCTGACGCCGTGGGATAAGCTTACGCCCGAGGCGAAGAAGCTCTTCATCCGTCAGGTCGAAGTTTTCGCGGCCTATGTGGCGTACGACGACTACGAAATCGGCCGGGTGATCCAGGCGTTCGACGACTTGGGAAAACTCGATAATACGCTGATTATCTACCAGAATGGCGATAACGGCACGAGCGCCGAAGGCGGACCGGAAGGTACGTACAGCGAGGTCGCGTTCTTCAACGGTTACCGCCCACCGGTGGACGTGCAGATGAAGTTCTACGATGCCTGGGGTACCGAGTTCGCATACAACCACATGTCGGCGGGCTGGTCGTGGGCGTTTGATACCCCGTTCGACTGGTTCAAGCAGAACGCCTCCCGGTTCGGCGGTACCAACCAGAACATGGTCGTGTCATGGCCGGCGCGCATCAAGGACAAGGGAGGTCTGCGCGAGCAGTTCATGCACGACATCGACATCGTCCCCACGATCCTCGAAGCCACCGGCATCAAGGCACCCGAGTACGTCGACGGCATCAAGCAGAAGCCTATCGAGGGGATAAGCTTCGCCTACACCTTCGACGCCGCCAACGCCAAGGCACCGTCACGGCATACACGACAGTATTTCGAGATGATGGGCCAATGGGCGATCTACGACCACGGCTGGCTGATGAGTACCAAGGTCAATCGTGCGCCGTGGGACGCGTTCGGAGCGGCCAACCCGGATCCGCTCAATAACCAGGTGTTCCAACTCTACGACCTGAGCAAGAGCTGGAACCAGTCCGACGACATCGCCGCGCAGCATCCAGACAAGGTTGCGGAGATGCGGAAAATCTTCGTCGAGGAAGCAAAGAAGTATCAAGTGTTCCCGCTGAACGCGTCGGTGGGAGCCAGAGTCGCGGCTCCGCGCCCAAGCCTCACCGCCGGCCTGAGCGAGTTGACCTATACGCGGCCAATGACCGGCGTTCCGCAAGGCGATGCGCCGTACCTGCTCAACACCTCCTACAGCCTCACCGCGGACATCACCGTGCCCGAAGGCGGTGCCGAGGGCATGATCGCGACGTCTGGCGGACGTTTCGCGGGCTGGGGATTTTACCTGCTTAAGGGCAAGCCGGTATTCTGTTGGAACATGCTTGATCTCAAATGGATCAAGTGGGAAGCCCCGCAGGCGCTCGCGCCGGGTCGCCACACCATCGAGTTCGACTTCAAGTATGACGGCCTGGGTGTCGGCACGATGGCGTACAACAACTTTTCCGGCATCGGTAAGGGCGGCACCGGGACATTGAAGGTGGACGGCAAGGTGGTCGACACAAAAAGGATGGAAAAAACGATCCCCATCATCCTTCAATGGGACGAAAGCTTCGATATCGGTTCCGATACGATCACCGGCGTGAACGACGCCGATTACAAGCCGCCGTTCCCGTTGACCGCGAAGTTCAACAAGCTGACGATCAAGATCGACCGTCCGAAGTTGTCGCCGTCGGACATCAAAAAGCTCCAGGGAGCGATGGAGGCCGCGAAGGACGGACCAGTTTCGGAAGACCTGACCTTGGTCCAAAGACTGGAAACGCGGGTTGACAAGATAAGAAATTGTCGCAAACAGGCTGACGCGCAAAAGCTCCACGCAATGGAGCGGATCATGTTTGTGCGAAAGTGTGTGCAGGAGTGATTGGATTTTCTTGCGGCAGTTGAGGCAAAATAATCCGTGAATTGCAGCGTATCGACCTAATACGCCGCGGCCTGAAAGGCCGCGGCGTCTTCTTTTTTTGCCCTCTTGAAGCTAAAGCGCGGCGCGGTCAATCTGTATACCCAAAGCGGATCTAGGGGCCATGTCCGAACAGCGATTACGAGTCAAGCTTGTCGCCGCCTCAATTTTGGCCGCGGCTATGGTCTCTTGGCTTGGCTCACTGACTTGTTGGAGCCAAACTCGGGCATCCCCGGCATCATCTCCGTTGTCCCATGTGGGCAGCACCGCCTGCGCGCAATGCCATCGGGCAGAATCCGAGCTTTGGCGCAATTCCCAGCACAGGCATGCCATGGCGCACGCGACAGACCAGTCCGTGCTCGGCGATTTCAACAATGCAGGTTACGATTATTTTGGAACACGATCTCGATTTTTCCGACGAGACGGAAAGTTTTTTGTCGAGACGGACGGGCCTAATGGAATGCCGGCCACGTTCCAGATCAAATACACGTTTGGAATCTACCCTCTACAGCAATATCTGATCGAATTTCCCGATGGCCGGATACAGGCTCTTTCGATTGCGTGGGATAGCCGGCCAAAGAAGCAGGGCGGCCAACGGTGGTTCCATCTCTATCCGAAGGAAAAAATCGGGCACAACGATATCTTATATTGGACCAAGCTGAATCAGAATTGGAATTATATGTGCGCCGAGTGTCACTCGACAGACGTGCACAAGAATTACGACTCGGCCACCAATCGCTTTGCGACGACGTGGAGCGAAATCAGTGTTGGCTGCGAAGCCTGCCACGGGCCTGGTTCAGGCCATATTGCATGGGCGCAGGCTCAGAAGGACGCTGACAGTAGCAACCAAGATCCTACCATGGGCCTCGTCGTTCATTTCGACGAGCGACGCGGTATATCGTGGCGGCAAGATCCAAAAACCGGCATGCCAGAGCGAAGCAAACCGGCAGCGGCCTTACGCAAGGAAGTCGAGACCTGCGGCCGCTGCCATGCCCGACGCAGCGAGTTTTCAGAGGACTGGATGCCGGGCCAATGGTTGTCCGATACGCACGAAGTGTCGCTGCTTGATCGCACGACCTTTTCGGCCGATGGCCAAATGCGTGACAACGAAGAAACCTATAACTACGCCGCCTTTAAGCAGAGCAAGATGTTTGCGAAAGGCGTTACCTGTAGCGACTGTCATGATCCGCATAGTGCCAAGTTGCGTGCGCCAGGGAACAGTGTCTGCCTCCAATGTCATACGGCGGTAAAATATCAGACAGCCTCCCACAGCCACCACGATGCGAGTCCATCGGTGACCTGTATTTCCTGCCACATGCCGGTGCGCAGCTATATGGTGGTCGATCGGCGGCACGATCATAGCTTCCGAATTCCGCGCCCAGATCTCTCAGTGACTTTGGGCACCCCGAACGCTTGTAACGACTGCCACCGCGGTAAATCGGCGCAATGGGCGGCTACCGCTATCAAACGATGGTTCGGGCCGCATCGGGAGGGGTTCCAGAACTACGCCGCGGCTTTTCATGCTGCCTGGACTGACCAGCCAAATGCGGGAAAACTGCTGTCCGCGGTCGCCTCCAACAGCAAGACCTCTGCGTTCGTTCGAGCAAGTGCCTTTAACGCTCTAAACGCGTATGTTTCACAGGTGGACGTCCAGCTTGCCCGCAACGGCCTTTCCGATCCCAATCCGATGGTGCGTGTCGGCATCCTCGATATGCTCGAGGGTGTTCCGGCTAACCTTATTTGGTCGCTTGTTTCGCCACTGTTGTCCGATCCCGTCCGCGGAGTGCGGATTAAGGCTGTATCGATACTAGCGTCAATGCCGACAGCCAATCAGCCTGCGACGGATCGTGGGCGCTTCGAGCGCGCCGTTCGCGAATTTGTAGCCGCGCAACAGCTCAATGCTGATCGTCCAGAGGCGCGGTCAGCGCTTGGCAATTTCTATGCGCAACGCGGGCTTCCTGTGAAAGCAGAAGAAGAATTCAAGGCTGCTCTACGCCTGAGCCCGCAATATGCGGTGGCCGCAGTTAATCTTGCGGACCTCTACCGTGCTGTTGGACGAGACAGTGATGGCCTCGATGTTTTGCGGACGGCACTTGTGGCTTCACCGCGAGATGCGGCCCTTCACTATGCCCTTGGCTTGGCGCTCGTGCGGCTAAAGAAAGTTGATGAAGCGCTTAAGGAATTACAACGCGCTGCGGCACTCGCGCCCGATCAGTCCCAATATGCATATGCCTATGCTGTCGGGTTAAAATCGAACGGGGACGCGATCGATGCGATAGCGGTCCTTAAGCAAAACTTGATTCGGCATCCGGCGGACAGGAACACGCTAATTGCACTAATTTCATTCTATCGTGAGCTGGGCAACAAAGATGCTGCGACCGACTATGCAAGGCGCCTAGTGAATGCGTTCCCGTCGGATAAGCAAGCAGCAAAAATCCTCAACGAGGTTCAGAGGCCCGCGCAACCTTAGGACAGCAGCAGAGTTAAGTTGCCCCGTCGTGGAGTCCGCCCGAAATGACATCTTCCCTAGTGTATGCGGGTATCAACCGAAAAGCCCCATCCAGAGGCAGTCTCAACAGATCGTCCCTCCTTTTAACCAACCGGCTTCGCGCGATAAGGCAATGCTTTGTCGCGCGCACTCGTCGGCCGGCAGCTAGTTTGCATCGCATTTTGGCCCGTTGCGACATGGTGCATTATTACTACACAATTCCAGTCGCTATCAGGGTGCAGCGAGGTGATTATCCGTGTCTGCCAGTATGGCGCGATTGACCTCGAACGAATTTGTGGACGGCATTGAACCGCCCACTAACTCTTCCCTCCAAAAGGGGGTCCTTTTTGCATGCCGACTCACAGCCATGTGCATGACTACTCCATGAGGGGCTAGTCACTGGTCGAATCTGGCGGTCGGGGCAGGTTGGCGCTGTCATCCTTGTCTCGGATTGCCGACGTTAACCGGAAAGCAGCGTAGCAGGCGGTTCGGGACACCGGGGCAATGACCATCTCGACGCTTGCTCTGATGGACTGGCACTGTGCCGCGTAACCGCCTTAGTATCCCGAACTGACCGAAGAAGCTTTCATGGTGTCTCCTATCCCATGAAGGAGCCGTAGAATGCACCTATCGCTGCCAAGGTCGCCGGCAAGACCGCAGAAGTCGTTTTCAAGCAGTGAAAAGGCCGGCTGGCGAGCGATCAACCCCTATACGCTTCGTTTTGATGGGGCCGCGCAGGAAATCGCCTACCGCGAGGCGCGCCGCCCTGCGGAGATCCGGTACATGCGGGCGGTCCTTGTCCTGGTCTTCGTCTTTACGGTACTGGCCATCCCGCTCGACCTGCTTCTTTTCCCGAGGACCGACCGGCCACTCATGTATCTCGGCCACGGTGTCGAAATCGCGGTGATCGGCACGCTGTTCGGCATCAGCTTCGTGCCGTATTTCCGCGACCGGCACATGGCGGTCATGGCGATGCTGGCCGTGTTCTTCGCGTCCATTTACGCCGTGTGGAACGTTCTGTTCGCGGCGCCCGACATCTACGTCGCCGGCGGCATACTCGTTATTGTCGCCATCTACATATTGCTGCCGTTCGACTTCGTGACCGGAACCGCGGCGGGCGTCGGCTGCAGTGTCCTGTATCTGGCGATCATCCGCATCGCTCATCCGATGCACAGCCTGCCGTTCCTGACGCTTTCGTTTTTCATTGCGATCGGCAACGCCATCGGCGGCGTGTCGCTCTACCATATCGAGCGACTGCGCCGGCTCGATTTCGCCAACCTTCGCGAGATCGATGCCCAGCGGGGCCGCTATCGCGACCTACTCGTCCGCATTCTGCCGCAGTCGATCGCCGACCGGCTGCAGCAAGGCGAATCGGGTCTCGCCGACCGGTTCGACGAAGTAACGGTACTGTTCGCCGATCTCGTCGGTTTCACGTCGACGTCGGCGCGCCATGGGCCCGAGCAGGTAGTAGCGTTCCTGGACAGGGTTTTTGCGTCGTTCGACGCCCTGGTCGAAAAATATGGGGTCGAAAAGATCAAGACGATCGGCGATGCCTACATGGTGGCGAGCGGAGTGCCGGCGACGCGGCCCGACCATGCCGCCGCCGTCGCCAATCTCGCCCTCGATATGCTGGCGGCCGTGCAGTCGGTGAAGCCGCTCGACGGCGAAGTCCAACTGCGTATCGGCATCAGCAGCGGGCCGGTGGTGGCGGGCGTCATCGGCGACAAGCGCTTCGGCTATGATCTGTGGGGCGACACCGTCAACGTTGCGAGCCGCATGGAATCCTTCGGCGTGCCCGGACGCATCCAGGTTTCCGAGCAGACATTCCTTCTGCTCAAGGATCGATATGAATTCGCGGCCCGCGGCGAAATCGAGGTCAAGGGGCGAGGCGCGATGCCGACCTGGTATCTGCTTGGCGGTAAGTCGGTTGGCCGGTCGCCGCATGCCAACGCGGCAATCGGGTGAGCTATTACGGGCTGGTCGTGAATAGGCGATCTACGCTGTCGGAGTCGAAAAGAGCACCACGCGACGGTTGCCGTAGATTTCGTTGCGGCCCTGCCGAGCGGCGACCATGAGGCCGTTCTCGGCGAGGCGCGCCAGATGCCCGCTCGCCGTCTGCGGCGCGATGCCGGCCGCCCGCGCCAGCTCCGAAGCGGTCAGCGCGCGGCCGTCCATGAGGGCATGCAGCATGGCGGCGCGCGCCGGATCGCCGGCGAGGCTTGCGATTTGCGCGAATTTGGCGTTGCTGGCCATGGCTGTGGTTTTCCGTCCGAGCGGCGGCAGTCTACACGCCCGCGCGGCGGAATGCTTCGGTCTTGGCCGTAGTATCGGGGGAACGAAGACCCACACAGCCGATGTCGGCCGTACCTTGGGCTAGAGTTTGATTCATTGGGATTGAATCGATTGGGGATTCCCAAATCGGTCGGGTTCTGATTCAAGATACTGGCTGGAGAGGAGGCCAGCATGCGATGGCCCGAGCCTATTCTCTTGACCTGCGCGAACGTGTGGTTGCGGCGGTTGCAGACGGCGAGAGCTGCCGCAAGGTTGCCGAGACCTACCGAGT
>JARRNI010000083.1:0-12412 GCA_037385125.1 Pseudolabrys sp. | reverse complement strand
GCGAACGCTATCCGCGCTCGGTAGTGCCGCTCAAGGAGCACTCCGACCTGGTCGACAAGCGTTGGGAGGAATACGGATTCAAATCCGGCAAGTAGGCCGGGTGGCATTCCGCGCTGGCACCGAAGCCATGCACAGTTGCCGAGCGGATCAGCCGGAAAGCAAGGGAGAAAGCAAACGACGTAGCGATGGTTGCGATTGGCTCGCCGTTCGCCGGACGACACGCTGATTTGCGGCCTGGCGGTGGCAACTGAGCTACACTACTCACCTGGCCTCTGTCTTGCAGCAAGAGCGTATCTGTCTTGCGGGAAGACCGTAAAGGCGGGAATATTCAGGCGGTCTGGGAGTCATCTGGGGAAACACGAGTCAATAACATGGGAGGAGACGCTGTCATGCAATCCAGACGAACAGCAATGAAATCGATTGCGTACGCCTGCGTACTTGTCGGGGCGCTCGCCGCACCGGCATCGGCGCAACAGACCTATAGCATCGGTACTAACCCGCAAGGCTCGCTCGCCTACGGCTCGGGCAGCGCGATCGCCAAGCTGATGAACGAGAAGGGCAACATGTTAGCGCGAGTGCGCGCCGGCGGCGGCTCATCGACAATTGTCCCCCAGATGAATCGCGGACAGATCGATTTTGGATTCAACAACGCGCTAGAGGCGCACTACGCATATGTCGGGAAGGGTCCGTTCGAGGGCAAACCCAACAAGAATCTTCGACTGGTCGCCGAAGTCTATCCGCTCTGGCTCGGTTTTGCTGTTGCCGATGACTCCGGCATCAAGTCGCTCGCGGATGCCAAAGGTAAGCGCATCCCGTGCAAGTTCACAGCACAGATCATCCTTGCCGACGTGCAGGATGCAATGCTGGCGAGCGCGGGCCTTACCGATAAGGACTTCAATTGCGTCCCGGTGGCCAACTACATCAAGGGCCAGAATCTGCTCCCGCAGGGCAAGGTCGACATCGCCATGGCGGCGCCGACCAGTGGCGCGACCAAGCAGGGCAATGCGCAGCTGCGTGACCACGGCGGTCTGCGTTTCATCTCGATCGGCCATTCGGATAAGGGTGTCGCGGCGATGCAAAAAATATTTCCGGCGGCAACCGCCCATCTCCTCAAGAAAGGCAGGTACTCGTCGGTTCACAGCGATACATATTTCATCCAATATCCATTCTTTCTTACGGCTAGCGCCAAGGTTCCCGACGATGTCGTCTATAAAGTCGTCAAGCTGCTAGCGGCGAACAAGACTATGCTTGGCGCGTCCTTCGCGCCGTTCAAGCGCTTCGATCCCAAACATATGGATCCGAGGCACAGCACGCCGTACCATCCGGGCGCGATCAAAGCCTACAAGGAGATGGGGATTTGGAAGCGGTGACGTCACTTGCGCCGAGGGTGCGGCGCACGCCGCACCCGCCGTGACATAACGGGCTGTCATGGCATCCGGAAGTGCTGATCAACCGGACGGCGTGAAGCGATCGCGTCTGGCAGACCTTAGTGCCTTCCTGCTGGCGGCGCTTTGCGTGTTCTGGGCGCTCGACCCACAGACCTTGTTTGGCTTCGCGATCTATCGCGAGCAGTTCCTGTCGGTGGTGCTCGGGCTGACCCTGTCGACCTGCTATCTGTCCGTCACGGTGCGTCGGCGCGCAACGCAGCAGTTGGCCTGGTATGACGGCGTCGCCGCTTTTGTTGGCCTCGCCGTCGCCATTTGGATGTCATGGCACTGGGAACACCTGCTGACCGCAGTCGGCGACCAGACCAATGAGGTGCTGATTCTCGGTGTGATCGTGGTCTGTCTCGTCATGGAGGGCCTTCGGCGCGTCACCGGCCTGCCGCTCTTCATTGTCGTCATTGTCTTCATCGCCTATGCGCTCGTCGGCGACAAAGTGCCGGGCGAACTCAAGGCTCTACCGGTCAGCGTCCGGCAACTGATGACCTATCTTGCTTTCGATCCGACCTCGGTGTTCGGCACGCCGTTCACTATCGGCGCGCAGGTGGTCGTGATCTTCATCTTTTTGGGGCAGCTCTTACTCAAGACCCATGGCGGTCAGTTCTTCACGGATCTCGCCATGGCGACGATGGGCCGCCAGCGCGGCGGCGCCGCCAAGGTCGCGGTGGCGGCTTCCGCTTTGTTCGGCTCGATCTCCGGCAGCGCGACCTCGAACGTGGCGTCTACCGGCGTTCTCACCATTCCGTTGATGCGTTCGACCGGCTATTCGGCGGCAGAGGCGGGCGCGATCGAAGCGGTGGCGTCCACTGGCGGCCAGTTCATGCCGCCGATCATGGGTGCCGCGGCTTTTCTGATGGCCGAGTTCCTCGAGATCGCCTACGCCAAGGTGGTGGTCGCCGCGATCGTACCGGCGCTACTTTACTATCTTGCGGTGTTCATCCAGGTCGACCTGTTGGCAGCGCGGCGCGGCATCAATGTGGTCGACCAGTCAATTCCGCGCGCGCGCAATGTGCTCAAAGACGGCTGGCATTTCATTGTGCCGTTCGCGCTGCTGCTCTATGTCCTGTTCGAGCTGTTACGCAGCGCGCAGGAGGCGGCGGTGTGGGCGGCCGGTGCGATCATCGTCCTCGGCATGATCTTTTCCTACAAAGGCGCGCGGCTGCGTCCGTGGCAGATCGTGGAAGCCTTCATCGAGACGGGCCGCATCTCGGTAGAACTGCTGCTGATCCTGGGCGCCGCCGGCTTCGTGATCGGGGTGCTCAACATCACCGGCCTCGGGTTCGCCTTAACTTTCTTCCTGATCCATCTCGGCGGCAGCAGCGAAATCCTGCTGCTGATCATCGCCGCCATCGCCTGCATCATTCTCGGCATGGGCATGCCGACCTCGGGCGTCTACGTCCTGCTTGCCGCGCTGATCGCGCCGGCCTTGGTTCAGGTCGGCGTACCGCAACTGGCGGCCCACATGTTCATTCTCTACTTCGGCATGATGTCGATGATCACGCCGCCGATCGCACTCGCGGCCTTTGCCGCTGCGGCCCTCGCCAAGACGGACGCGATGACGATCGGCTTCACGGCCATGCGACTCGGCTGGGTAGCGTACATCATTCCGTTCTTGTTCGTCTTCGCGCCAAGCCTTCTGTTAATCGGCTCGAACTACGCCGTCGTGCTCAACATCGGAACTGCAGTAATCGGCGTATACGTCATCTCAGTGGCGTCAATCGGCTATTTCACGCGGCTCATTACGCTGCCGTGGCGGATTGCCTTGATGGCAGGCGGCGCTGCAGCGCTTTTGCCGACCGTGTTGACGCCGGGCGGCGCATTTATCGAGATCTGCGGCTCGGTGTTGAGCATTCTATTTCTCGTTTATGAATGGTGGGCAGCACGCCGGTTCCACATCGCCGGCATCTCAGCGGAATAGGGTTTTGCTATTAGCCACTCACGGTGCGTCTTCGGGCGGCAATATCTCCTGAACACATATTTGATCGATAAGATGTTGTCGCTTTATATCCATGAGGTGGGCTCGCTTTTCGTCGTTCGTTAAACTAGCGCCAATGCCTTTCGTCATGACCATCACGAGTGTTTTGTCATCCATATCAAGCCAATAAGACCGGCGGATCAGTTTGTTGTCAGCATCCCGGACAAAAGGGCTGTCGGGGTTAGAAATTAGATCTGGTTCGTAAAATCGTGGCATGGTCTAGCTCCTATCTCGCCTGCAGGTATTACAGCGCACAGACAAGTATCAGGTCGAGCCGACCCGAAATGCCATGGGATTGGCGTGCGCAGCAGTGACAGTTCCCGGCGTTAATGTGGTCCTACCGACTCAATTACGCTTTTCCCAATGAGTAGACGGAAACCGTAGCCTGGGGCGCGAGGTTTCGCGCCCCAGCTGTGGAATGCGGGCATAAGCACGCTCCCCCAAAGCCACCTAAGTCAACCGGCCCCTGGCGACTTATGGGCGCATAGCGCTAATTTTTGACGGATTTCCAGAGGCTTCGGCGGCCCGGTCAAATTTGGCTGAAAAGACGCCCGAATCGCCAGCCGGGGATAACTGCCTGAAGACTCACAAATATCAGCGAGGCAACCATGCGAGTCTCTATTGCCACGTCCTTCACCGTCTCGATGCTCTTCATTGCGCCCGGGGTCTCAGCGCAACCGGGACAGCCCACGCATACTGCTGGCTTCAATCTCCACTGCGCTCCGCCATTCGGGGGCGCCGGCAAGCGGACTGCCATCGACAATACCTGCGGGATCGACGGCGACCCTAAGGCGTCCGCGGCCGCCGCCGCTCAAAACGCGGTAAAAAACAATTTCTGCGCCGTCGGCCCAATCGTGTCGCTGACACAGGCAGACATGGTTTCGCTTCAAACCGCCGTTGACGATTTAGGCATCTCTTACGGAAAGCTAGAAGGCTCACGCACCCCTCTCAAAAACATCGCCGTTTCAGACGAAGGGATTTCTCTCAGCGAGGGTGAGTACGTTCAATTCGTCGGCTTCATAACGGGCGCACACTATTCGGACCGGGAGATAGGAGAAAGCGTCAACTGCCACAAGTCCCATGCGGATAATAACGACATCCATGTCCCCATCGTTCAAAATCCAAACGATGGCGAGTGCCAGAGCATTACGGTTGAGATTATCCCGCACTATCGGCCGGGAAACGTAACGCCCGACGCCCTTAACGCCATCGAGCATCCGATTCGGCTCAAAGGGCAGCTATTCTTCGATGCGAGCCATCACCCATGCACGGCAGGGCATTCCAGAAATCCCAAACGCATATCGTCATGGGAGATACATCCGATCTACGATATCGACGTCTGTGGCGAATCCGCACTGACGGAGTGCAATGCTAATGACGAATCGAAATGGACGCCGCTGGAGGACTGGCTTGCTAACAACCAGTAATCTTGCGATGGCTCCCAGCGTCTAGGGCGTCAAATCCGCGCCTTAAATGTCGTTGACAGTGCAATGTCTGCAGCCTACAGGCGCGGTTAACGAATATCCAATACGTACTTGCCAATGGCGGACAACGATCAAACCAACCGCCGGCTGGCGGCTATCCTTGCCGCGGATGTGGTCGGCTACTCGCGCATGATGGGCGCCGACGAAGCCGGCACGCTGGCTGCGCTCAAGCACTACCGTGAGGCAGTGTTCGATCCTGCCGTGGCTCAGTACAAGGGGCGGGTGGTAAAGCTTATCGGCGACGGTACGTTGGTGGAGTTTGCCAGCGTCGTCGATTCTGTCAAATGCGCTCTCGCCGTTCAGCGGGCCGCCAAAACCATGGCAGAACCGAACGGCAAGGGCATCGTGTTAAGGATTGGCATCAACCTCGGCGACGTCATCATCGACGGCGACGACATCTATGGCGACGGCGTCAATGTGGCGGCACGCCTGGAATCGCTTGCCGAACCCGGCGGGCTCTGCGTTTCCGCCATCGTCCACGAGAGCCTGGGCAATCGTATCGACGTGGCGTTCCAAGACGGCGGCGAGGTCGCCGTCAAGAACATCCGCCACCCAATCCGGATATGGAAGTGGCACCCCGAAAGCGAGCCTGTAATTGCCAAATCGGCTGCCGTGGAAACAGCACAGCCGTTGCCCGATAAGCCTTCCATCGCCGTTCTGGCTTTCACAAATATGAGCGGGGATCCCGAGCAGGAGTATTTTTCCGACGGCATCAGCGAAGACATCATCACCGATCTCTCGAAGGTGTCAGAACTGGATGTCATCGCGCGAAACTCAACCTTCACCTACAAGGGCAAGCCGGTTAATGTGAAACAGGTCGGCCGCGAGCTCGGCGTGCGTTACGTGCTGGAAGGGAGCGTCCGTAAAGTGGGCAATCGAGTACGCGTGACCGGCCAGCTCATCGATGCTACGACCGGCGCGCACATCTGGGCCGATCGCTTTGATCGTGATCTTACCGACATCTTCGCTGTGCAAGACGAACTCACGCAGGAGATCATCTCTGCGCTTAAGATCAGCCTAAGCGAACGCGAGAAAGCGCTGATTGTCAGCGGCGGCACGAAGAGCGTGGAGGCCCACGACTTGTTCCTGAGGGGTCGCGAATTGATCATGGGGAACCGCAACCAGGAGATATTCGTTCAGTCGACGACCTGTTTCGAGCGCGCCATCGAGCTCGATCCAACCTATGCCGCACCCTATGCAGGTCTCGGAATGGCGTTCATGTTGGATTATCAGAACCATTGGAGCGACACGCCCGAGAAGTCACTGGATAAAGCCGAGCGTTTCGTCCGCGAGTCGATTGCTAGGGATGATAAGGACCCCTTCGCTCATTACGTCGCCGCCCTCATTTCCATGTGGCAAAAAAATCACAACCGGTGGACCGAAGAAGCCGACAAAGCCTTGTCGCTCAATCCGAACTACGCGCAAGCTCTCACCGCGCGAGGCACCGTGCCCCTCTATTCGGGCGAACCAGTCAAAGCGATTCCCTACTTCGAGCAAGCGATCCGCCTCGACCCGGCCCAGTCGCAGCACAGGCATTTCCTTGGCACAGCTTATTTCATAGCGGGCAAATACGAAACCGCCGCGGCTGTATTCAAGGAGCGGATCGCAATGACTCCAACGACGGATTTCACGCGCGCCTTCCTTGCGTCCACCTTAGGCCACTTGGGACAGGTGGATGAGGCCCGTACAATTTGGAACGAGCTCATGGCAATCAATCCTCGATACTCTTATGCGGATCATATCGGCCGACAGCCGTTTAGAGATCCTGCTGTCGCCGAACGGTTTACCGAGGGCCTGCGCAAGGCAGGTCTGGCCGAGTAATTACTCACTCAAATTTCCGACAATCAAGAACGGCTTAGCGCGCACCTAGCCAATCCGTTCAAGACCAAAGCCGCGCGCTGTCCGAGGGTCATAGGAGAAACGCCGCTTCGAGGTTGCCTATTAGGCGGCGCAGTTGGCGACGCTCTGGGTGCGCCAGCTGAATCGCAAAGCGCGCCGCCGAATTATTAAAGCCAACGTCTACCGACTGTTTGCAACGTTGGCCGATGTCGAACTTGCAGTCCAATTCGCTTCAGTGACTCAGAAATTGTTCCGCTTCCAGTACCGGGCTATCAAGGGGGTGTCGTCGGTCGGCCGTAGCGGTCATGGCCAGGCGACGCCGCTCTATTTTGCTCTGGAGTGAGGGCGCTTTAGACAAATCCGAAGTGGCTGTCATTCTTCTGGAGAAGGACGTCGCGCAGGCTTTGAAAGATCGCATCGCAGATTGGTTCGAGATACAGGTGCGGTGATTTGTCCACGCAAACTCTCGAGCGGTGACATAGATCGATGCACCAACTTTTTTCGCGAGCCTTATCAGCGGTTGGCAATTCCTCCGGGATTTCCCATGCAAGCGGGGATTGCGGAATGTGCCTGTGCTCCGCCGGGTGTGGCCGGTCCACGACCCCCAACGGCTCTCCCTCCTAAGATCCGCTAGCAAGCCCTAGGAAGCGGTTTGCGGCTGCTCCGCCATTATTGTTTCCGATCAGTCTCGCGTGCGACGGGATGACGCCCATCGCTCTAAGTTCATCTCCGCCGACGCCACGGGTGCGCCCTTCCCCATTGAGATTCCCGATCGCGCAACGTAAGCTGAAACCCATGCCTCCCATCGCGCCACTGATACGCTGAGGTCGGCCCCGATATAAAAACGCTATGAGCCGTAAAGCTTCTGTCCTTCTCATCGGATTTTTATGTACGGCTGCAGGCTCCACCGCCGCTGATGCGATCGCCATCACGGCGTACTATTTAACCAATGGCATTACAGCTGCCGCTGCAAAGGCTGAACCAGCCATGCTCACCAAAGCGCAGGCAAAAGCGCTGAATCGGTACGACCATACAGTCGCCGCCTTTAAAGCGATCTTGGCCGAACGGCGCGCGCAGATCAATTCCGACCAAAAACTGCCGAACTTACCCGGGCAAGCACTCTACATCGCCCGCATCAACATGATGAGCGCCTATAAAGACCTCACCGACGCCATTCCATCTAAAATCGGACGGCCCAATAAATTCGGCATTCCACCGGCCTACTTTGATGCCGATCTTGAGCCACTCATCGATGAGTATCGCAAACTCTTCGACATTATGGAGGCGCCACCTCCGAACGCACAAAAGTCAGATACTCCTTTTCGAGACGTAGTCGAGTTGGCGACGGCTATCGCCCGGGCCAAGGGCCTTGATTCAACCGGCGCCGAAGTGGCCGGCCGCATAAGCTTGGGGATCTTTTTTGCCGAAACAGGTGGCAAGCAAAACATAGGCAATGCGCGCTCGAACAAATACAAGGGAAGTTTTCAAACGGGTGTTTCGGAAGATCGAATTGGCCAAAGGAAGTGGACAGCGATCAAGAAACGAGTGACGGCTGTTGCTCCGGCGCTAGCCGCGCGCGACCGCAAAGAAGAGGCGCGGGTTGGCAAATTAGATCATCGCTTTAACCACTGGACCGCAGTACGCGATGGCCTGATGAGCGCGCACGCAGATCTTTTCCCTAAAATACCGGCAATTGTGAAAGCATTGCCAGACCCAATTGACCAAATGAAATTTTTTGAGCTCATTCAGATCATCCCAACTCCAACCAGGTCCGCTCTTAAATCTGGCCACTTGCTCAGTTATAAGATTTCAGAGCCGAGGATCATGCGATATCTGCGAAATAACAGTATCTTCGCCTTTGGACATGCTGATCGAGCAAAGCGGTCGGCAACCTTCCGCGAAATTTTTGATGCGATGTGGCTCTTTAATAATTACTTCAAGCGGGCGCTTGCCAAATACGACGCGATTAGAGGTCGGCAAAATAGTCACGATCCGCCACCAAAGCGACCACATTAGCCGTCAGGCGCCTTCTCTCCTCGGCAACGCGGAAGCCTGATCCGCCGCACAGTGCGGCTTCTCGCGCGGCCCCCAACTTGCTTCGGTAATCACCAAACCGCAATTGAGCAAGAAGCGATTGCGATACGCTTCAGTCCACTCGATTTGCGAAAGGTACATCAGACAGTTGGATGGGAGCAACGCACTTTCTCACGAAGAAGCTGCCCAAGGTGGCCACCGAAGTGGCGCTCAACGTGCTTGCCTACAATATGAAGCGCGTAATGATGATCGTGGGCGTAGGCGGATTACTGGAGGCAATGCGGGCGTGAGGTCTGGCTCTGCGCACCAAATCAGCGCCTATCGGATGCTTCCGGGCGCCTCTCGGGTTGCCAGGAGGTCGCTTCTGCCAAATTTATTCTCAGAAGCACTATGGGCGACGAAATGCATCGTCGCGACCCGATCTGTGCGGGCTTACTGAACGATTTTCACACGGCCTGGGCCAATAGGAGAAGCCCGACGTCACCTCGACGCCGGCGCGCCGTCAACCGTGAGCCGCGCCATCAGCTCGATGGCCTGATCGTGGCTCAGCCCCTGATCCCGTATCAACGTCCGCCAGGTATCGAAGCTGAGCGCCAGCCCCACGGCTGCGCGCAATAGCATTTTGCGGCGGCCCGTCACCGACCAGGCGGCGACAATCACGTCCGCCGCGCGCCGCCATTGGGCGTGGTAAGGCGCGATGATCGGAAGGTCCCTTGCGTCGGCGATCACCCGCGACATCATGGGCTCGGTTTCGCGGTGATAGGCATAGATGTCGCGAA
Organism: Pseudolabrys sp.; assembly: GCA_037385125.1. Lineage (GTDB taxonomy): Bacteria > Pseudomonadota > Alphaproteobacteria > Rhizobiales > Xanthobacteraceae > Pseudolabrys. The sequence continues at coordinate 2,859 of JARRNI010000083.1, read as the reverse complement.
GGCCGCGGCGCAGCCTGGCCATCGGATCCTCGATGGCGCGCCACGGTGAGGGGTCCGGAAACGGGTGGCGCTCGAAGTACTGGCCACTGCAAGCCCCCACCAGGCTCTCTTCATCAGGAAAGTGGCGATACACCGTGACCCGGCCGACATTCGCATGCTCGGCGATGTCACTGATGGTGGTGGCCGCAAGCCCCTTGGTCTGATGCAGCTCGATGGCTGCATCGACGATCTTCTGCCGGGTCTCGTCCTGGCGCGCGGCGCGCCGCCTGAGGCGGTATGAACGGGTCATGATATTTACGATACACTATGTTTCATGACTCTTGACAGGGTTCCCGGACCATGTAGCACTAAATTTCGAGAAACAGATAGTTCCGCAAAAATGAAGGTGCAAGGGTCTGAGCGGTGCTGGCTGCTCCAGCGCCGCCGAGACTGGAAATGAGCGAGTTTTGCATCGCTTGCCTGAGGGGGAGACGGACCATGACGCTGTTGAGCACCGAAAACCCAATCTTCGTCACCTACATGATCGCCGCCTCGATCATGGTCCTAAAGCTCATGGGTCAAGGCTGGATGACGGTCTACAGGATGCTCCGAGTCGACGGGGGCTGGGCAACCCCGGAGGACTTTAGAGGCGGGGTGTTCAACCGGAAGCCGCTCCCCGAACAGCTGGAGCTAGTCGGCGCCCGCCTGGTCCATACGGTTGCCTACGCAACAAAACAGACTCATGAAGTCCGCGCGACGCTCTACACCATCGGCTCGCTCGTGGTTATCATCATGGCGTTGTATGTGCTGGCCGCCGCGATCCTTTGAAAAATGACGTGGGTGACCGCCTTACGGCGTGGCCTTTGTGTCATGAACTGCAATTAGGAGGTAAGAGCAATGCACGACACCATCCGACGGATCGATCGAATATCGCGGGGCATCGGCCTTCTCGTCGCCGGTACCGCGCTGTTGACGGCGGGCGGTATTGCCAGCGCCGCGACCTACAAGGGAACCGCGGTCCGCATCGGCAAAGGCACCGCGCGCATCGTTGTCCATAACGACAAGTCCGGTAAGCCGTCATCGGTCGCGGTGATGATGACGCCGGGCGCCTTGAAGGGCCTGCCGACCGCCCTGAACAAGAAGACGGCGGAAGGCTCCTGGGAATACGCGCTGCCAATGCCGAAGCACGGTCCGAAAACCGGCTATACGCACGTGGTCATCGACTGGAATCCGCACGGCCATCCGCCGCCGCACGTCTACACCGTGCCGCATTTTGACTTTCACTTCTACGGCATCAGCGCGGCTGCGGTGAAGAAGGTCTCGTTCAGGGGACCGAAAGATCCCGCAACCAAGGTCTCCAATAGAGCCCTGGTTCCGCCGGACTACAAGGTCATCCCGGAAACCGCGGTGAACGAGATGGGCGTTCATGCCGTTGACCTCGCGGCGCCGGAATTCCACGGCAAGCCCTTCACCGCCACCTTCATCTACGGCTATGACAAAGGACAGATGACCTTCGTCGAGCCGATGGTGACACTGGCCTATTTCAACACCAAACCGAACCTGAGCTTGCCGGTGAAGACGCCGGCGCAATACAGCCGCCCCGGCTATTATCCCACGCGCTACAGCGTCCGCCACGACGCAAATAGCAAGGCCTATCTGGTCGCGCTCGACGGCCTCAAGCACTGGGGCAAGAAATAGGGCCAATTTAAAAGGGCGCTGAAATGGGGCGCCGCCGATCAGGGTAAGGAACCCACGCATTTGCACACATAGTTGCTGTTCCTGCTAAACTGCCGAAAAGACAGTGAGGGAAGAGAGTATGGGAATGCCGGAGAAAAAGATTCTGACGGTGCGTGGTCAACACATGGCATATGTTGAACGCGGCAGCGGCCAGCCAATCCTTTTCCTGCATGGCAATCCTACCTCCTCCTATCTTTGGCGCAATGTCATTCCGCACGTTGAGCATCTTGGGCGCTGCATTGCTCCTGATCTGATCGGCATGGGTGATAGCGATAAATTGCCCGATAGCGGCCCTGACAGCTACCGCTTTGTCGATCACCGTGCGTTCCTCGATGATTTTGTCGATCAGGTTATTTCGGACAGCCCGGCTTTTCTCGCCATCCATGATTGGGGTTCGGCACTGGGCTTTGATTGGGCGAACAGGCATCGCAACCGTGTAGCGGGTATCGCCTATATGGAAGCAATTGTCCGGCCATTGAAATGGGAAGAATGGAATGATGCGGCCAAGGCGGTCTTCCAAGGCTTCCGCTCACCTGCCGGCGAGGAGATGGTTCTCGAGAAGAACATTTTCATCGAACGCGTTTTGCCAGGATCGATCCTCCGCAATCTGACAGATGAAGAGATGGCCGAATATCGGCGTCCATTTTCAGAACCCGGCGAAGGCAGGCGCCCCACACTCACCTGGCCACGCCAGATTCCGCTCGATGGCGAACCGAATGATGTGAATAAAATCGTAAGTGACTACGCAAATTGGCTTGTGAAGTCGGAAGTTCCGAAATTGTTCATTAATGCGGAGCCGGGCGCTATATTGATTGGTTCCCAACGCGATTTCTGCCGATCATGGCCGAACCAGCGTGAGGTCACGGTCAAAGGAATCCATTTCATTCAGGAAGATTCACCTGACGAAATCGGCACTGCGATCGCAGAATGGATTGCGGGCCTAGTCCCAGCCAACTGAATGCAAGTTTTTTAATGCCCGGCGCAATTGCAGGAACAAGTTTCTGGCTGGTGCCTTTGACATTTTATACCAACGGTCATAGAGACTGACTGATGTGTGCCCAGTCTCGCAAACCGATTGCTGTTATTGTTTGCGGTTGAGCAATGAGCTTTTGCCAAGCGTCGCAAGCTGCATCGATGATTGCG